>CAZVEI010000005.1:15426-24129 GCA_964626295.1 uncultured Alkalibaculum sp. | reverse complement strand
GCGCAAAGAGAATCGTTTTAGCAAGAGAGATGAGCCTTAAAGAAGTAAAAGAGATTGTAGAAAACACTCCAGATACTTTAGAAATTGAAACATTTATCCACGGAGCAATGTGCATCTCTTACTCAGGTAGATGCCTTCTTAGCAATTACATGGCGAATAGAGATGCCAATAAGGGAGACTGTGCTCAACCTTGCAGGTGGAACTATTCCCTAGTAGAACAGACGAGAGAAAACGAGCACTTTCCTGTTTACGAAGATGAAAGGGGAACTTATGTATTCAATTCAAAAGATCTTTGCTTAATAGACCAAATTCCAGAGTTAATCGAAGCAGGAATAGACAGTTTTAAAATTGAAGGGCGAATGAAAAGTGTATTTTACGTTGCTACAGTAGCCAATGTATATAGAAAAGAAATCGACCGCTATTTAAATGACCCTAAGAACTATACTTTTGATCCAAAAAGCCTTGAAGAGCTTCGAAAGATTAGCCATAGAGAGTATACAAGCGGGTTTTCTCAAAATAAGCCAGATAATAAAGATCAAAATTACGATTCCAGCACTTATGTAAGAAATTATGATTTTGTAGGCGTAGTATTAGACTACGATGAAGAAAGTAAAATGGCTATTATTGAACAGAGAAACAAGATTGAGATAGGCGATTACATCGAAATCATGACCCCAAAAGAAGATTATAAGACTCAAGTAGTTACAGAACTATGCGACGAAGCAAATGAACCACTAGAATCCACGCCACATCCAAAGATGATTTTTAAAATGAAGATGATTCAGCCCGTAGCAGCAATGGATCTACTCAGAAAAAAAGTATAAAAGTAGGTGGCAAGCAAAATCTTAAAAGCACACCCCACCATCCAGAGCGAAGCGAAGGATCTCACAAAATTAGTAGGCAAGCAAAAACATCAATCCTTCTAATGAAATAACAATTGTCCAGCCATTGTCTAACCACCGCTCAACTACTGTTTAACAATCGTTAGAACATAGAACTTATACGCATATTTTCCCTTTACTTGGTACAAGATAATAGTATCAAACAAAGGGAGTTTTTTTATGCGTAGAGATCGAATCGTTACCTTTGCTTTTATATTTTTGTTAGCTTTTACCGTTATAGGCACTAGAACTGCTTATTTGTTGCTAGATGACAGCAGTGACGTGGTTACCTTTGTCTCTGATCGAATAGGGAGAAGTAGCACCTTGTTTTATCCTAGAGGCGACATAATGGATCGAAACGGGATTGTGTTAAGTACAAGGGTAAAGAGTGAAGAGGGCAAAGTTTCTATAAAAGAGTACGTACCAGATGTAGGAGAAGATGTAGTTGGAAAAGTCTCTTATGATCCTAATGATACCACAGCTGATGGAATAAAAGGCGAGTCTGGTTTACAAGCTTTATATCATTCGAAGCTGAGTGGGGGGGCTCCTATAAAGGTTTCAACTTATAGAGACGGGCGAAATGAAAGTTACTCTCCATTATCAGTACAAGTGTATGGAGATCATGTAGATGAAGGAACGGATATTGTCACTACATTAGATTACCATATACAAAAGATTGTAGAAGATGAATTAAATCTTACCTATAATAAAGAAAAATATATGGGAATTGCAGCTGTAGTCAGTGATGTTTATACTGGAGAGATTTTATCTATGGATTCTGTAGGGGATTTAACCAATAAAGCTACTCTAAACTATCAACCAGGATCGGTTTTTAAAATACTCGTATTTGCACAAGCTCTTGAGAAAGGTGTTATCGATTTAAATACAACTTTTGAGTGCAATGGAACGATTGGAATTGGTGGAAAGATTAAGAAGTGCCATAAATCAGAAGGTCACGGCCAAATCAAAACAGTAGAGGCCTTTGCACAGTCCTGTAATATTGCAGCGTATGAAACTGGTATGTTATTAAATCAATATGACGAAAATAAAAATTTGGTTTATAATGATGTATTAGAACTAGCAAAAGAATTTGGTTTTCAAAATAAAAATGAAGAGAAGATCAAAGAATTTCCTCTAAGTTACTATTATTCTGCTCCTATTATACCTCCAAAGATCACTGTTCCCATGGGTGTTTTTAATATGTCATTAGGGCAAGGTGATATTATGGCATCTCCATTAATGATGACGAAAATTGTCCAGACAATTGCAAATGATGGAGTGCTAATTGAGCCTACAATTGCATTAAAAGAAGTGAATGCATTAGGGCAAGAAAAAGAGATTAAAAAAACAGAAAAACAAATTTTCTCTAAAGAGGTCAACGATGTCCTAAAAATTCTCCTTAGAGAAGTGGGAAAGACTGGTACTGGAAAGAATAATACTTTAGAAGAGCGAGGAGGCTTAGCCGGTAAAAGTGGAACTGCTCAACACCTTGAAAACAAAGAAGCCCATGGTTGGTTTACAGGCTATTTTCCAGCAGATGACCCTCAGTACGCCATGACCATCTTAGTAGAAGAAGGAGGCAGCTCCGCTACCACAGCCTTGCCTATTTTTGATAGGGTAGCAAATCAGATTTTAGATCGGAATAAGTAAGTTAGAACTTACAAGATAAAACTTAAAACTGCATGCGAAAAGCCGCTATGCGTTGTCCCTAAATATACAAATAAAGCACAAAATAGCACATCCTTGCATATATATTAAGAAATGGAACACATGGAGGTGCTTTTTTTGTTTGGATCATTTATGGGAATAATTGCTTTACTTAAAAATATTTTTTTCCTACTAGGCTACGTCAGTGGTAATTCCTTTCCCAATCCATTGAGCAAAGAAGAGGAGGCAAAATATTTAAATTTATACAAAAATAAAGAGGATTATGAAGCAAAAAATATACTTGTAGAACACAATATGCGACTTGTCGCTCATATTGTCAAAAAATACACCTTTTCTAGTATTGAAACAGAGGATCTAATATCAATAGGTACAATTGGATTAATTAAAGCCATATCTACATTTAATCCAGATAAGGGAACAAGACTTGCCACTTATGCTTCAAAGTGTATTGACAATGAAATTTTAATGTACATAAGATCAGAGCAAAAATCAAAGAATGATGTCTCTCTTTATGACCCAATTGGAACAGATAAAGAAGGAAATAAAATATCCTTAATGGATATTTTGGGCACTGAAGGGGACACGGTTTATGATAATGTATTGCTGTCTATTCAAGCAAAAAAGCTTGAACAAATTATGGATAAAGTACTACACAGGCGCGAAAAAGAAATTATCATACTGCGTTACGGTTTAGGTAATCAAGACAGGCGAACACAAAAAGAAATTGCTGATGAAATGGGCATATCTCGATCATATGTATCGAGAATTGAGAAAAAGGCAGTTCAGAAGTTAGCTCAAGAGTTTTCGAAACAGAATTTTGAATAATTGATATGTTGGAAAATTGGAAAGTCGGAAAAAAGCTATAATATCCCATTTGGTAGCTGGCTTTTCTTTTTTTATGTAATTAAAAAAATTGTATCTATTATAAAGAACTAGAAATTAAAACAACTGTTTAACTATCGTTTCACTATGATTCGACGTACTATAGGCACAGAAATGACACTCTTAGAAATTTATTGAAGGAAAAAAATGTAATTTAGTTAAGGGACATGGTATAATTTAGCTGATTTATAAATTATACTGTGGGTGATGAGATGAAGAATGAAAAGCGAATTGAAGATTTATTGCTGGAAAGTGGCCTGATTGACGAAAGACAATTGTCTAAAGCCCTTTCTCTACAAGCTATGACGGCGAAAAAATTTGGTGAAATTCTCGTAGAGGAGGAATTTATAGAGGAAGAAGATTTTATTAATATACTATCTGTACAATTAGGTATTTCACGAGTGGATTTTACCAATATAACAATAGACTCCGAAGCTGTAAGTTCAATTCCCTACGTATTAGCTAAAAAACATATTGTATTACCTCTCAAATACGATGAAAAAGGCAATCTTATTGTAGCAATGAACGAGCCTTTAGATTTAATCGCCATAGAAGATTTAAAATTAGTAACCCAAAAAAGAATTGTACCCTATATGGCGACTAAGAATGAAATCATCAGCTATATGGAAAAGTTCTACAATTCTTCTAATGCCGAAAAGGCAATTGAAGAATTTAATGAGAGCCAAAGCGGAACGGATAAGGTAGAAGAGGAGATAGAATATGAATCCTCCATTAATAATGCTCCAATTGTTCGAATTGTAAATAATATCATTGAAAAAGGAGTACGATCTAAAGCAAGTGATATTCATATAGAACCTTTTGAACATTCTGTTCGCGTCCGAATGAGAGTAGATGGGGTTTTACAAAAACTTATAGACGATCTAAATATTAATACTCACAATGCAGTGGTAAGCAGAATAAAGATTCTCAGCGATTTAAATATAGCTGAAAGACGTCTTCCTCAAGATGGAGCAGTTATTATGCATATAGACAATAGGGATATTGATTTTCGTGTTTCTATTCTTCCTACTATATACGGAGAAAAAGTTGTTATCCGTATATTAGATAAAGGCCAATTTAATTTAGATTTTAATGCCCTTCATTTTACAAATCACGAGCTTTCTATGGTCAAGGAATTTATGAAAGCACCACACGGAATCCTTTTGGTCACAGGTCCTACTGGTAGCGGCAAAAGCACTACTTTATATACTATTTTAAAAGAGCTAAATTCATATGGAGACAATATTATTACGGTAGAGGATCCAGTAGAATTAAAAATAAATGGTATCAATCAAGTTCAAGTGAATACCAAGACTGGTTTGACATTTGTAGAAGGACTTCGCTCTATACTTAGGCAAGATCCTGATATTATTATGATTGGCGAAATAAGGGATCCTGAAACAGCTAAAATAGCTATAAGAGCTTCTATTACAGGTCACTTAGTACTCAGCACCATACATACAAATGATGCCGTGTCCACCATTACTCGATTAGTAGACATGGGAGTAGAGTCTTATCTCGTTTCTTCTTCCATCTTAGGGATTATTTCTCAAAGGTTAGTAAGGGTTCTTTGTAGTAGGTGCAAAACAAGCCAAAGAGCTACAAGAGAAGAAAAACACCTGCTCAATATACCTGAAGAAGAAGACCTCTTATTATACCATCCCGTAGGATGTAATATTTGCAACAATACCGGCTATAGGGGGAGGCGAGGAGTTCACGAAGTAGTCAAAATCGATAAAGAAATGAGAGAAGCCATTTCTAAAAAACGTAGTTATGATGAGCTAAAAGATCTGGCTATAAAAAGCGGCATGGTACCTTTAATCAAAAATATAAAAGAATTGGTGCTAAAAGGAATTACGACTATTGATGAAGTACTAGATATTTCGTTTTTTGCTTAAACCAGCAACCGTTAATAAAAGGTTTAATTATGGTAAAATGTGTAATTTTATGTTATTATTCGGAATATAAGGGTATATAAGGAAGAAGTTAAAAATTTTATAAGAGAGCATAGAGGAAAACTCATGGCTATATACGATTATAAAGCTAAGGATAAGACAGGAAGAACCATTAAAGGGAATTTCGAGGCTCAAACGCAGGAAGAAGTTCTTAAATACATTCGTGAAAGGTCCTATTATCCCTTAAATGTAGAAAAACAAGAAAAATCGTGGAATGTAAACCTCAATGTAAATAAGAGCGTAAAGGTAAGGGATTTGGCCATCTTTTGTAGGCAGTTTGCCACTACTCTTAAATCAGGTATTACTGTAGTAGATAGTTTAAACCTTTTAAGCAAACAAACAACGAATAAGAAATTGTCTCAAGTTATGGATGAAATCTGTGATGAGATTTTAAAAGGTAGCTCTCTTTCTATGGCTATGAATGAGCAGTCTTCTGTTTTTCCAACTTTGCTAATTAGTATGGTAGAAAGTGGAGAAGCCAGTGGCAATTTAGATAATGTAATGGAAGACATGGCAAATCATTTTGCAAAAGAACATAAATTAAATCAAAAGGTAAAGAGCGCTTTGACCTATCCTGTTATCGTATCAATTGTAGCAGTGTTGGTGGTAGTACTTCTTTTGACTTTTATAATGCCAACCTTTGTAGGTATATTCGATTCATTTGGTTCAGAGTTGCCACTTCCAACAAAAATGATCTTATCTATTAGCAATAGTTTAAGGAATTTTTGGTATATTTACATATTTCTTATAGGAGTAGGGATTTATAGCTTAAAGAAGTACATAGATACGCCAAAAGGGCGTTTCCTAATGGACAAATGGAAAATAAAAATGCCTCTTTTTGGAGAGTTAAACAATAAAGTTCTCATGGACCGATTTGCTAGTACTATTTCTGTTCTTCTTTCTAGTGGGGTGGATATTATAGATGCATTAGAAATCGTTCAAAGAGTTGTGGGAAATGAATACATTAAAGACAGCTTAGAAAAGGTAAAGAGCGGCGTACGTGAAGGCTATGGTTTGGGAAAGACAATGGAAGACACAAAAGTCTTTCCCCCTTTAGTGTATCAAATGATCGATATAGGTGAGCGGTCAGGGTGTTTAGACTACGTACTAAACAAAATCGCCACCTTTTATGAAGACGAAGTAGAAAATGCTATACAACAATTAACTACTATGATAGAACCCTTAATTATCGTCATATTAGGGGTGGTGGTAGGATTTATAGTCGTATCTATGATCTTACCTGTATTTGATTTGTATAATATAGTTGGTTAGTTGGTTGCGAAATACAAGAGGATACAACACTGTAATAAATATATATAAAGGAGGGAAAGATGGTGTTGAATTTACGAAAGATGTTAAAGAAAAATGAAAGTGGTTTTACGTTGGTGGAATTGATTGTTGTTATTGCGATTTTAGGTATTTTAGCCGTAATTGCAGTGCCTAGGGTTATTGGATCTATGGATGATGCAAAATTCACGGCAGCAGAAGCAAATGTAAGAACCTTAAACGGTGCTGTAGCCTTGTACTTAGCAAAAGACGGTAATAAAATTGGTGATCTTGGCGGTGATAAAACAGAGGCGTATAATAAGTTGCATACAGCTGAATTGATTACCCTTGACGAAGATGATTTGGAACATATAGAATATGCTGCTGGACTATTCACCAATAATTTACCAGACCCTAATGACACAACAGAGGGGTCAGATTAGCCAGGCTGATACGTAAGCATACCTTAGAGGCAGAAATTTTTGTATCCTAAACTAAAAGAAAAGAGTAGACTATCTAAGTACGAAAGCTGCTCTTTTTTTTGCAGTTTACCGTATATTATTAACATTATATTTTAAACCTTACATTTAACAGTCTAAATTTTAACAGTCTAAATTTTATATTGTATTATATTTATCGTTTTACTTGACATTGTTTGAAAAATAAAATAAGATATTTTTATAAAAATAAATATTGAATGAATACAATGTTTTATAAGGACTGTATAAAAATTACAGTATTCTTAAAATGTTTTCTCTATAATATTATTAAAGCTACAGTATGAAAAAGATTGACAAGGGTGTGCAAGTACATGGACGACATAAAAAAAAATCAACAAGAGCGAAATCAAAACTTTAAAAATGTTTATGAAAGTAAAATTCCAAATAGAGTGCCCGTAAACATATCTTTTCCCTTTGAAACTACTGCAGAGTTAGCAGGCTTAAATCTTTTAGAATCACAGTGGAATCCTAAATTCATTGAATCCGCTGTGGAATTTGTTTCAGAAAGATTGTATACAGATGTAGTCCCAGGGGGGACTTCTCTTAGATTCCCATCCTATTATCAAACTCTAAAATCCAAGTCCTTTATTATGGGGGCAAGCGGAGTTTTTCAGCATCCTGATGTGTCCGGAATGAAACCAGAGGACTATGATTACTTGATTTCTAATCCTTTAGAATGTCTTTACGAGATTGTCATTCCTAGGCTGTATCCAGGTTTAGATTTAAATAGTCCTGTGGAAATGATGAAAAATTTCACAAAGGCTTTTATTAGTTACAATGAGGACAAAGCTGTTACAGGAGCAATTGTAAATCGAATAGCCCAAAAATACGGCTACAGCTCTATAGCACCCCCAGATTCAAATGGCTTTACAGAGGCACCTTATGACTTTTTAGCAGATACTTTACGAGGTTTTAGAGGGATTGTAGTAGACATTCGAAGAAGGCCAAAGTTATTACAGGCAGCCATTGAAGCTTTGTATCCTATTGTACTAAAAAAAGGAATGCCTAAGAAGATTTCAGACTACGGTCATGTATTTATGCCTTTACATATGCCTACTTTTATGAGAGAAGTAGATTTTGCCAATCACTGGTGGCCTTCTTTTAAAAGGCTATTAGAAGAGTATGCTGCTATGGGAATTCACTGCAGAATCTTTTGTGAAGACAATTGGGACCGGTACTTAGATTATTTAAATGACCTTCCAACCAATACAGTCCTTCTCTTTGAATACGGTACTCCTAAATTGATTAAAGAGAAAGTTGGAAAGAAGCATATTATAGCAGGTCTATATCCAATAACGTACTTTAATAATCATACAAAAGAAGAGTGTGTAGATTTAGCAAAAGAGTTTGTAGATACTCTAGCCCCTGGAGGAAAGTATATCTTTGAATTCGATAAAAGGCCATTAAGTGGCGCAGAAGTAGACTTAGAAAAATTTAATGCAGTGACAAGAGCTGTTCATGAATACGGCGCATATACGAGCAATGTAGGAGAAGTAGTAGGGGATGTATTCCACAGAGAGGATTACGAAATTGCCCCTAATAATAGAACGC
>CAZVEI010000005.1:10265-15416 GCA_964626295.1 uncultured Alkalibaculum sp. | reverse complement strand
AAATATTATCTGACGAAAGAACAAATGTTAGCAGAAAACCCATCCTTAACCCAAACAGGGGCAGAGCGAATGGCTTCTTGCGAGGATGAGATTTTTGACTTTTTAAACTTTTTGCTTATGTAATACAGATGAAGAGGATCGCCTTGTGTGGGTGTCTTCTCTTTTTTTGTGTTCTTAGCCGTTTATAACAATAGTTGAATGAGAGTTGAGTAATGGTTAAACAGTGGTTGAACAATTCTTATCTCACTAGAAGAACTGGTTGTTTTTCGAGGTTTTGCGTACCTATTAATTTCGTGAGATCAGACCGACCCTTGGCTTTCGATGACTCATGCAGGAGTTCGGGTCAAATATGCGGCTTACGTTGTGGCCTATAATGAATATGGAACAATGAACAGTTAACTATATAAAAGTTAAGTAAATAGTTATATCTTTGTACTATTCTGCTTTTCCCCTACAAAGTTCCGCTTTCAGTTTTCCGCAAAACGTAATTACTTGATTTTTTCAATTATCATCGCTATAGTTAAAACTATATGCAAGAAAATGAGGAACTTAAAATGAAAAAGTTTTTTCAAGATGTAGGGATATTATACAATAGCATTTGTTTAGAGGAAAATCAGGACTTCTTTATTATTAAAGCGGTGTTTTTAAAGTACCTTTATGACAATCAGTATATTCATGAGATCAAAGAGATTGTAAGAGGGACTTTCACCATAGATAAAATAATCTCTCAATGGGCAAAGGAAGAGATTCATTATTTTGAAGAGGGAGAAAAATCATTAGATGAAGTACATATTTCTCTACTTCTAGACTATATTAAAGGTGGACAGAGCCTTGAAGGAATTAATAGCGATATTTTAGGTTTAATATACGAATATATATCTAGTGAAATGGCGAAGAAAAAACAGGGCATGTTTTACACTCCGGCTTCTATTGTAGAGCACATGATGCGTATTTTACACGTAGATTATAGTCAAGGACATAGAGTACTAGATCCTGCCTGTGGTTGTGGTTTCTTTTTGTCCGCTTGGTACGATAAAATACTCGCCACAGTAAACCCAGATTCCGAGGAATGTAGATTTAAGCTCCATCAATTTATTTTAGCCAAGCAATTATTTGGCATGGACAAAGACCCCATGGCAGTACTAATTTCAAAATTGGTCTTGCATCTAAAAAATTCCATATTTACACCAATTCACAATATTTTTTATCAGGATGCTTTGTTAGATCACATAGATGAATCTTTAAGGTCGTCTTTTGATTATATTATAGGAAATCCACCCTACATTGGTCACAAAATGATAGACAAGAGCCTATCCTCTATTTTAAAAAAGCAATATAGGGAAGTTTTTTACGATAAGGGAGATTTATCCTATTGTTTTTTTCCACTGGGAATCACCCTCTTAAAGAGCCAAGGACAGCTCATCTACATTAGCTCACGTTATTTTCTAGAGTCTCCAAGTGGAGAGGGCTTAAGAAAATTTATTTTAGAAAATAGTCAAATCAATAAAATCGTAGACTTTAATGGAAATCGTTTGATTAAAGGAGCAGAAGTAGATTTAGTGATTCTCCATTTGTCAAAATGCCTAAGTGAAAGAAATCTCATTGAAGTATGCAAATTAAAAGAAGACCTAAAAGTAAAGGACTACGAAGAAATTTTCCAGCCGGAAAACTACGATGGATTTTTTATCCATCAGAGTGATTTACGAGAGGATGGCTGGATTTTAATAGACAAAGTGGCTCAAGGGATTATAAAGAAAATAGAAGCTAAGACAACAGTGACTTTGCGAGAAATCTGTGACAGCTTTCAAGGAATTATCACAGGACATGATAAAGCTTTTGTCTTTGATGAAGAGGATAAACAGCCTTTTAATGAAGGGTTAGTGGTTCCTTGGATTAAGAATAAGAACGTAAGAAAGTATGAGACTACGGACAGCAAAAAATATCTTTTGTACACAGATTATATAGAAGACATCGAAAAGTATCCTAAAATTGAAGAGTACTTAAATCAATTTAAAGAGGCCTTGAGCAATCGCAGGGAATGCAAGAAGGGTATTAGAAAGTGGTACAAGTTGCAATGGGGCAGAAATTCAGAAAGCTTTACTTGTCCAAAAATTATCTTTCCCTATAAAGCGTCTTCTAATCGCTTCGCATATGATGAGAAGGGTCTTTTTTTTAGCGCAGATATTTACTCCCTAGTACTAAAGCATAATTTTTTTACGGAAAATATAAATTATGAATACTTAGTTTGTCTGTTAAACAGCAACCTTTACGAGTTTTATTTTAAAACCTTTGGGAAAAAATTAGGTGGGAAGCTGTACGATTACTATCCCAATACAGTAACGAGACTAAAAATTCCTAGTCTAAATCCTGAGATAAAGGACAAATTTAAGGAGTATTATGGTAAAATTAAATATTATACAGAAGTAGGCGAAAAGGAAAAATTGGAGAAAATGTCTGACAAAATAGATGAGGAATTGTACGAGTATTTTGGACTAAATGATGAGGAGATAGAGTTGATTGAAAGGATTTGATTATTATAAATAGGATAGATTTTCGTAGCGATACGGTAACCATGCCTACAGAGAAGATGAGAGAAGCTATGGCTAGAGCTTTAGTAGGAGATGATGTATACGGCGAGGATCCGACGGTGTGTGCCTTAGAAGAATTAGCAGCGCAGAAGATGGGAAAAGAAGCTGGATTGTTTCTTCCAAGTGGCACTATGGGAAATCAAATCGCTGTAAAAACGCATACCATTTCAGGCCAAGAAGTCATTGTAGAAAGCAAGAGCCATATATACAATTACGAAGTAGGAGCACTAGCTTCTATTTGTGGTGTACAAGCTCATCCAATAAGCAGTGATTTTGGTGCAATAGACCCGGAGCCTTTAATAGAATCCATACGAGAAGAGGATATTCACTATGCAAATACGGGGCTTATCTGTCTAGAAAACACCCATAATCAACACGGTGGAACGGTAGTGCCAATAGAAAATATGAAAGTGATATATCAAGTTGCAAAAGAATATAAAATCCCTCTTCATCTAGATGGCGCCAGAATCTTTAATGCAGCTATCTACCTAAAAACAGACGTAAAAAACATTGCAGAGTACGCAGACTCCATTATGTTTTGTCTGTCTAAAGGCTTAGGTGCACCTGTAGGCTCTATGCTAGTGGGAAGTAAAGATTTTATTGAAAAGGCAAGAAAAGTGCGTAAAATGTTTGGTGGCGGCATGAGGCAAGCAGGAATTATCGCCGCTGCAGGAATAGTATCACTAGAGGAAATGGTAAATCGATTAGAAGATGACCATATTACAGCCAAAGTCTTAGGGGAAGGATTAAATCAAATAAACGGCCTAAAAGTAGATCTTAAAACACTACAAACAAATATCGTCATGTGCGACGTAATCAACCCTAAAATAAACACGGATCAATTAATAGAAGACTTAAAGAAAGAGGGCATCCTTTGTGCCACTGCTGGGAAGGGTCGAATTCGATTTGTAACGCATTATTCACTTGATATGGAGGATATTGATTATACATTAGGATTGGTTTCTAAGGTGATTGGGTAGTTTACTCTACCTCGCCGAAAGGCAAGTATAATTTCAGCTTTCAGCTTATCCATGCAAAAAACCAATACCATGTAACTTACAACATACAACTGAGAAAAGGGAGTGATTACAATTCAACAGAGTTTTTTTCAGCAAAATATGGACAATACTTTAAAGAGGGAAGCTCCTTTATCTGTGAGGATGAGGCCGGAATCATTAGAAGATTTTTTTGGTCAAGAGCATTTAGTGGGAAAGGGAAAGCTTCTTTACAGGTCTATTCAAGCAGATCAAATTAGCTCCCTCATTTTATATGGGCCTCCTGGAACGGGTAAGACCACACTAGCGAAAATCATTGCCAATAAGACACGCTCCATTTTTGTTCAAATCAATGCAGTTACATCAGGAATCAAGGATATTCGGGAAGTTCTTGATAAGGCTAGGGAGAATTTAGGGTTGTATGGAAAGAGAACCATTCTATTTATCGATGAAATCCATAGGTTTAACAAATCACAACAAGACGCTTTACTTCCTGCAGTAGAAGAAGGCATTGTAATCCTTGTTGGAGCTACTACAGAAAATCCTTACTTTGAAGTGAACTCTCCACTTATTTCAAGGTCTAGAGTCTTTCAGTTAAAAAAGTTATCAAAGAAAAGCATTGTTCCTATCCTAGTAAAGGCTATTAAAGACAAAGAGCGAGGTTTAGGAAATCTTCCCGTGTCTATAAAAGAAGAAACTTTAGGCAGTTTAGCTTTATTAAGTGAAGGGGATGCAAGGAGTGCATTAAATGCTTTAGAGCTTGCCGCATTGACTACACCAGTAGACGAAAAGGGAAAAATCTACATCACAGAGGAAATTATTGAAGAATGTATTCAGAAAAAAGCGGTATACTATGATAAAAAAGGCGATAATCACTACGATACAGCATCTGCATTTATTAAGAGCATAAGAGGATCACATCCAGATGCGGCTATTTACTGGCTGGCTAAGATGATTGAAGGAGGCGAAGATCCCAAATTTATTGCCAGGAGATTAGTCATCTCCGCTTCTGAAGATATTGGAAATGCAGACCCACAAGCTCTTGTGATAGCTGTTGCAGCCTTTAAGGCAGTAGAGATCATAGGCTTACCAGAAGCCAGAATCAATTTAGCTCAAGCAGTGACCTACTTAGCAAGTGCGCCAAAGAGCAATGCTTCCTATGTAGCCATTGATAGGGCAATAGAAGATATTAGGAAGCACCCTCTAGGAGAAGTACCTCCCCACCTAAAAGACGCCCATTACAAAGGGGCAAAAGAACTAGGCCACGGAGTAGGCTACAAATACCCCCATAGCTTTGAGGGCAACTACACAAAGCAAGACTATTTACCAGAAGAAATGGAAACCATAATGTATTACGAACCAACAGAGAATGGATATGAGAAAAAGATCAAAGAACGATTGAAAAATATAAAAACAGGTGGTCAGCATTAAGGTGGTCAGGTGGGTAGCAAATATGCGATTTACGTGGCAATTAAAGAATGAATAGTTAACAATTTCTAAAAAAGACTGACTAAATAGTTAGATTCTAGAGATCCTTTGCTAGGCTCAGGATGACTGGGGCAGTAACT
>CAZVEI010000005.1:0-10236 GCA_964626295.1 uncultured Alkalibaculum sp. | reverse complement strand
GTCAAAAAGCAGCTGTAAGCAACCAACATTTTGCCACCATTGGTGGCTTTACGCTTTTGCTTACCACCCGATCACCTTACCACCTTAAAAGAAGGAGTGATTGAATGAATTTTAAAATCAATGAAGTATACAACGGATTTAAATTAATAGAAGCAAAGTCCATTAAAGAGGTAGACTCTAGTGGGTATTTGTTTGAACACGAGATGACAGGGGCGAAGCTTTATTATCTTTCTAATGAGGATAACAATAAAGTCTTCTCCATTTCTTTTCGTACTCCACCAACAGACAGTACAGGCTTACCTCACATTTTAGAGCATTCTGTTTTATGCGGATCGGAAAAGTATCCTGTTAAAGAGCCTTTTGTAGAATTGATTAAAGGGTCCTTAAACACCTTTTTAAATGCTATGACTTTTCCAGATAAGACCATGTACCCTATTGCAAGTATGAATGACAAAGATTTTATGAATCTTATGGACGTCTATTTAGATGCAGTGTTTAATCCAAAGATTTACGATGAAAAGGGGATTTTCTTACAAGAAGGATGGCATTATCATTTGGAAAATGTAGAAGACGACATTCGCTATGTAGGTGTTGTATACAATGAAATGAAGGGTGCATTTTCAAATCCAGAGGAAGTAGTCAATCGAAAAGTTCAAGAAACTTTATTCCCAGATACGCCATATGGCTTAGAATCTGGTGGAGATCCAGATGTAATTATAGATTTAACATATGAAGATTTTTTAGATTTCCATAAAAAATACTACCATCCTTCTAACAGTTATATTTATTTTTATGGAGATGGAGATATTTTAGAGCACTTGGCTTTTGTTCATGAAAACTATCTTTCTAAATACGAAAGACTAGAAATTGACTCTTCTATTTCAATACAAGAGCCTTTTAAAGAACCAAAGGAAAAAGTCTACTCTTATCCTATATCGAGCACAGAGTCTACAAAAGAAAAGACTTTCCTTACCATGAACTGGGTTACTGGTCTCTCTAGAGACCCACAAACTCACCTAGGCTTAGAGATTTTAGCCCATATATTACTAAACTCACCTTCTGCACCATTAAAGAAAGCCTTGCTTCAAGCAGAACTAGGTAAGGATGTTATTGGCTCTTTTGATGGGGGTATTTTACAACCGGTCATCAGCGTTATGATTAAAAATTCTGAAGAAGGCAAAAAAGAAGAGTTTAAGAAAATCATTAGTGATACCTTAAAGGACTTAGTAGAAAAAGACATCGACAGAGATCAAATCAAAGCGGCTATCAATATTACAGAGTTTAAAATAAAAGAAGCAGATTTTGGTTCCTATCCTAAAGGGTTAATATATGGCATCAACATTATGGACAGTTGGCTTTACGATGACGATCCATCTATGTATTTAGAGTATGAAGATGATTTTGAAGCCATACGAAAAAGCGTAGATGAAAATTACTTTGAAAACTTAATACAAAAGTATCTTCTAGATAACAATCACTGTAGTCTCTTAATAGCAAAACCAGAACAAGGTTTAGTAGATAAAGGTGACAGCGAGATTGAAAAACATCTAAAGGAATACAAGGAAAAACTGAGCCAAGAGGAGTTAGAGTCTCTCATTATAGAAACAAAAAATCTAATAAAAAGGCAAAATACATCTGATGATCCAGCAGATGTGGAAAAGATTCCAGTTTTACCACTTGAAGATATCAAAAAAGAGACTGAAGAATTGCCTTTAGAAATCAAAAAGTTTGAAAATGTAGAAGTTCTCTACACGCCTGTACGCACCAATGGAATTGTCTATGGGAATTTGCTCTTTGATATAAAAAATGTCAGCAAGGAATACATTCCTTATGTTGCCCTTTTAGCAAGATATTTAGGAGAAGTCAGCACAGAAGAGTACTCTTTTGAGCAATTGACTAACGAAATTGAAATCTATACAGGAGGCATTGATTTTGATATTGATGTATATGCAAATAGCAAAAATATCGAAGATTATGAACCTAAATTTATTATAAGGGGAAGAGTGTTAAAGGAGAACCTTGATAAATTATTCCATATTATAAGCCAAATGCTCGTCCATTGTAAATTTGATGAAAAACAAAGGTTAAAGGAAATCATTCAAAGCTCTAAGGCTAGAACAGAGATGCTCTTTATGAGTGCAGGTCATAAGATCGTAGCCAATAGAGTAAACTCTTATTACGCTAGGTCAGCAAAGTTTTTAGAATCTATTGACGGAATTGATTACTATGAATTTATCAAAACCTTAGAAGCAGATTTTGATAATAAAGCGCATGAAATCTTTGCAAAACTTAAAGAAACCAGTGAGCTCCTCTTTAATAAAAACAGCACGATCATTAGCTTGACTTGTGAGGAAGAAAATTACGACAAAGTGACAAACTCCTTTAAGTCCTTATACGATGAACTAAAGGATGAAAAAACGACTAGACATGAGTACGATTTTGAAATGGGAAAATTCAATGAAGGACTTATGACTTCAAGTAAGGTACAATATGTAGGAAAAGCCTATAATATCTTAAATCTAGGCTATGAATACACTGGCGCACTACAAGTTGTAAAATCCATTATGAGCACAGAGTACTTGTGGAATAGAATCCGAGTTCAAGGCGGAGCATATGGTGCTTTCTTTAGTATAGGTAGATCTGGTACCCTATTTGTAGGCTCTTACCGAGATCCTAATTTAAGGGAAACCGTAAATACAATTGACAGTATGCCACAGTTCATTGAAACTTTTGAAACCTCTGAGAGAGAAAAAGATAAGTACATTATAGGTACTATAAGCAATCTAGATACGCCTATGACTCCAGCAATGAAGGGAAATGCGGCTACAGGGAATTATTTAAGAAATGTAACCCAAGAAGACTTACAAAGAGAAAGAGATCAAGTTCTCTCCTGCACCCTAGAAGACATCCAAAAGACCGCAAAAATCGTAAAAGAAGCTATGAACGAAAATTACCTTTGCGTACTAGGAAACGACCGCAAAATTCAAGAAGCAGAGGAACTCTTCCAGACTACAGTAAATTTATTTGAATAGGCAAATAAGAAAGTTGGCAATCTAAGTGGCCAACTTTCTTATTTAAAACAGGTTGGACAGTTGGACCGGAAAAACCATTTAGCGAATTAGACCCTAAAGCATTGACCCTAACAAAAAAGCCACCAGTAGTGGCAGTTGCTTTTGCTTACTACTTTACCATCTTAAAGCTGACCACCTACTTTTACAATTGTTCAACAATCGTTCAACTGTTTTTTACATAGAACATAGAACTTACAACTTAGAACTAAAAGAGGTATTACAATGAAAAAAACAGCAATTTTACTACTCCTACTATTAATTACATTATCAGTAAACACTGTACTAGCAGTAGAGCCTTCTTTTCCAGGGGAGAGGGGGATTCTTCTCTTTGAAGAGGCTAGTGGCAGAGTTCTCTATGCTCAAAATCAAGGGAAAAAATTTTATCCTGCTAGTACTACAAAAATCATGACAGCCCTCATTGTCCTAGAAAATATGAATTTAGAGGATGAAATTACAGTTGGAGGCGAGATTAAACTGATTTCAAGTGACAGCAGCAAAGCGGATTTGGTTGAGGGGGAGGTTTTATCTGTTAAGGAGCTTCTTTACGCTTTAATGCTCCCGTCAGGTAATGATGCGGCCTATACTTTAGCTCGGGGAGTTGGAAATGCAGTAGGAAAGGTAGAAGATCAAAGGGAAGCTATTGACTACTTTGTCCAAATGATGAATAATAAGGCAAAAGAAATGGGAGCTGCACATACTCACTTTGAAAACCCTCATGGGCTACATAGTGACAATCACTATACTACTCTAGAGGATATGCTTTTAATGACGAAGGAGCTATTAAAACACGAGATAGCAAGTGAAATTGTTAAAAGTACAAGTTACTCCGTCGCAACTCCTTTCGTTACCCATAAATGGTATAATACAAACTACCTCTTGCATCCCATATTAGACCAGGTGTCCAAAGGGCTAGAAGTAGGAAAAAATCCTTATTATACAGAGGATGTAAAAGGTATTAAGACAGGAAATACAGGGAAAGCGGGAAAGTGTCTCGTATTTTCTTCTTTTAGAGATGATCAGGAGCTTATAGGTATTCTCTATAAAAGCACCGATGAAAAAATCTGGAGCGAAGCAATTGAGCTTTTAGACTACGCAGAAGATGAGTATGAGTACACAAAACTTCTTGAAGCAAATGGGAAAATAGATGAACTCGTCTTAGATAATGCAAAATCAATAGATAAAACTAGAATAATTGTTAAAAAAGACCTAATAGTACTCATAGGGAAAGAGGAAAAAGAGCATTTAGAAACTCAACTAATTTACGATGAAAATCTTTTAGAAAAGACTTCAGAGGGTACATATGTTTTAAAAGAAAATATTTCTTTAGATCAAGTCATTGGACAAACAATTTACTCTTTTGATGGAAAAGAGATTAGTAAAGCAGATCTTTATTCTGGGTCTTCCCTTAAAGTGAGAACTCTTTTAGATTACTTATTTTACATAGAGATCATAATAGCAATAGCTATGGTCTTTTTAATAATTTACTATCTTAGGAAAATTAAATAAGGAGCCTATATGAAAAAACCAGAATTATTAGCCCCAGTAGGGCATATGGAAGCGTTAAAAGCAGCTGTATTTGCAGGAGCAAATGGAGTCTATTTAGGAGGTAAAGAGTTTAACGCTAGAAGAAATGCAACAAATTTTAGTAGAGAAGAAATTGGTGAAATCATTACCTACTGCCATCTCTTCCAAGTAAAAGTGTATGTAACCATTAATATTCTTTTAAAAGACAAGGAATTAGAGGACGTATTGCATTACGTGTATTTTCTATATGAGGCCGGAGCAGATGCTCTTATTATCCAGGATTTAGGCCTATTTTATCTTTTAAAGAGAGCTCTACCTTATCTTCCAATACACAGTAGCACTCAGATGTTTGTTCATGGTTTAGAAGGCGTAAAAGTATTAGAAGAACTGGGTTTTGAAAGAGTAGTACTGGCCCGAGAAATGACGACTCCAGAGATCAAAGGCGTAGTAGACAAGGCGAAAGCAGAAATTAAGATATTTAATCACGGTGCTATGTGCGTATGCTATTCTGGACAATGCCTTATGAGTTCTATGATTGGTGGAAGAAGTGGAAATCGTGGCAGTTGCGCTCAGCCCTGTAGAAAGCCTTATGAACTAAAAGTAGATACTGTAATAGAAGACAAAGGGTATCTTATAAGCCCTAAGGATTTAAACACATTAGATATTATAAAAGATCTTATTGAGACAGGAGTAGACTCCTTTAAAATAGAGGGCAGAAAGAAAAGCGCTCAGTACGTCTATACAGTTGTAAGTGCTTACCGAAAATTAATTGACAGCTATTTTGCAGGAAATCTAGCAAGTCTTTCTCAAAAAGAAAGAATAGACATTGAACAAGTTTTTAACCGTAAATTTACTAGGGGATATTTTGGCGGGGAAAACTTGACTAGTGAGGAACTGATCGTCAAAGACAATCCAAGAAAAAGGGGAATACTTGTTGGTGAGATTTTATCTGCCAAAAAAGATATGGCCACTGTAAAATTAGAAAATCACCTTACAAAGGGAGATGGCTTATTAATTCTTGGAGACCATACAGAGTTTGGGGAGACTTTAGGAAAAATAATAGATATGGAAGGCCAAGAGGTAAAAAATGCAAAGGCTGGAGATACGGTTGTAATACCTTTGCGTAGATCTTTTCACCCAAAAGACCGTATTTACAAAACCTCAGATCACGCCATAGAACTAAAGACTGCAGAATTAATAAGTTCAGAATATCCAAGAAAACTTCCTGTAGAAGTACAAGTTCAACTTGAGATGTCAAGGCCTTTACAAGTGAAGATGAAATACGCAGATATAGTAGTAGAATGTAGTGGAGAAAAGTTGAGCGAAAAGGCAATCAAAAAACCCCTTGACCCTTCGAGAGTAGAAGACCAATTTAGAAAATTAGGAAATACACCCTTTGAACTTACAGAGATTAATGTACAACTTGAAAGTGGTACCATTCTTCCTATATCAGAAATCAACGAAACGAGAAGAAAAGCCGTTCAGTTATTGATAGAAGAAATTGTAAAAATATCACGACCAAATGTAGAAGTAAAAGCCCTTGAAGATAGCATAAAAGAAACTCGCCTAGTTCATAAGAGTACAGGTAAAAGAGTAGTCGTAAAAACCTGTCGGCTTGATATTTTACCTGACTTAGTAAAGACTAAGGTGGATCAAATCATCTTTGGTGGCGATATCTCTCTAGACATAAAGCAGTATGGAGAGGCAGTAAGACTCTGTAAAGATCACAATAAGGAGATTTTACTCACTTTCCCAAGTGTTACCCGTAAGGATTACATTGAAGAGCTAAAAACTCAATTAAATAGCCTTACAAAGCTAAATTCAGATGGATTCTTACTATCTAATTACGAATTAGTATCCTTGCTTAAAGAAACAGGGTTACCTTTAGTGGCAGATTATAAATTAAATCCCTTTAATGTATTTACTTTATACCAACTACAAGACATGGGTTTTTCATCTGCATATTTAGCTCTAGAGTTAAATCAAGGTGAAATCAGTCATATATGTGAACATTCTCCAATGAGTTTAGGAATGTTTGTCCACGGAAATACGGAATTAATGGTGAGCCAACACAGCGTACTAGAAGACGCAAATAAAGATGGGGTTTTAGTGGACAAATTAGGTTATGAATTTCCAGTAAAGACGGATGATAAAAATAGAACCCACATCTTCAATAGCAAAAAGTTGAGCTTATACGAGGAAATTGGTAAAATAAAAAATATAGATGTGTTTCGGATTGATATTACGGACGAAACATTAGAAGAAATATGCGCAATTATTGATGGATATAGGGATCGATTAGATGGCTCATCTAGAGTAGAAGAGTCTCTAAAGAGCCCTAATCCTAGTTTTACAAAAGGTCATTTTAGACGAGGTGTAGAATAATTAAATGAATGAAAAGACATTAAGAACCCTTGAATACGATAAAGTAATTCAAAGACTTAAACATTTTGCTGTCTCTAGTAGGGGTGGCGAAATTATAGAGGAACTTCGCCCTATTAATTCAAAAAAGCGAATTAGTCTGCTTCTTCAGGAGACAGATGAAGGGGTAAGAATGATTTTAAGCAATGGCTCTGTTCCCCTAGATGGATTTTACGACCTTTCGGTCATATTGCAAAAGGCAAAAATCAACTCCATTTTAAGCTTAAAGGATTTGCTCCATGTTGCAGCTACTTTGAGAGTTGTGGCAAGTGTGCTTAAATACTGGGGAGAAATTGCTCATAAAGAAGAATTTCCTATTTTAGAGAATCTGATTACTTCTTTTGAGGATTTAAGAGAACTAGAAAAGGAAATCTCAAGAGCAGTGATTTCGGAAGATGAATTATCGGATCGAGCTAGTGATGAGCTCTTTCAAATAAGAAGGGCAATTAATCGAAAAAATCAAAATATTAAAGATCGATTAAATGCCATGATTACTTCACCAGCTTATCAAAAATACTTACAGGATCAACTTATTACCATTAGGCAAGATCGATACGTCCTGCCTGTAAAGCAAGAGTATCGCAGCAATGTAGCAGGTATTATACACGATCAATCTTCTACTGGAGCGACTCTCTTTATTGAACCAATGATCGTTGTAGAGATGAATAACGATTTGAAGAAGTTGAAACTTCAAGAAGTAGCTGAAATTGAGAGAATATTAAGGGAATTTACAGAAAAAGTAGCCCTTAATCACGTGGTCCTTAGCAGTAACTACAATACGCTTCTTCAGTTAGATGTAATCTTTGCTAAGGCAAAATACGCCTTAGAGATTAATGGCGTGCTTCCTGTGGTCAATGAAGATATGTCCTTTAACTTAATAAATGCGAGACACCCCCTCATCGACCCAGAAAAGGTCGTGCCATCTAATATTTATTTAGGAGAAAATTTTCATACTCTTGTAGTGACAGGGCCAAATACAGGGGGAAAGACCGTAGCCTTAAAGACAGTGGGTTTAATGTGCATTATGGTCCAAACAGGTTTGTTTATACCAGTAAAGTCTCAAAGCAGCATTTGCATCTTTAAAAACATCTTTGCAGATATTGGGGACGAGCAGAGTATTGAACAAAGTTTAAGTACTTTCTCTTCTCATATGACCAATATTGTGCAAATAATAAAGGAGGTAGAAGAAAACACTTTGGTTTTACTCGATGAATTAGGTGCAGGTACAGACCCTACTGAAGGTGCAGCTCTTGCTATGGCTATTTTAGACTATTTGCGTTTTAAAAAGGTAAGCACATTAGTGACTACTCATTATAGTGAATTAAAGCAATACGCCATTTCTCAAGAAGGTGTGGAAAACGCCAGCGTAGAGTTTGATGTAGAAACGCTTAGTCCTACTTATCGCCTTCTCATTGGGGTTCCTGGAAAAAGTAATGCCTTTGCAATCAGCAAAAGATTAGGGCTAATAGATGAAATCATAGACAATTCAAAAGGCTACTTAAGTGAAGAAAACATTCAATTTGAAGATATTCTTCGGGATATTCAAAAAAGAAATAAAGAGACAGAACAAAATTACTACGAATCTCAAAAAATAAAAGAAGACATGGAACTTAAGTCTAGACAAATTGAAGAAGAAAAGAACAATCTAGAGGAAAAGAAACGAGAAATTGAATTAGAGGCCAAAGAAGAAGCCTTAGAAATAGTAGAAGAAGCAAACGAACAAGCTCTTGAAATCATCAAGGAAATGAATAGAATAAAGGCAGTAAACAAGGAAAGCGCTGCAAAATTAGAGGAATACAAAAGAGAGCTTAAGAGTCAAGAAAATAAATTACAAGAAGAAGTCACTAAAAGAAGGGGTCCTATTAAAAGATCAGAAAAGCCTTTTAAGCCAGGAGACCGAGTGTTAATTGCATCCCTAAACCAAAAAGGGTATATTTTAAAAATTGGTCAAGATGGGATTGCTCTAGTAGAAGTGGGAATTATGAAGACGAAAGTAAAAGTTTCTGATTTAGTCCATATTGAGGAAGAGCTTTCACAGAAGAAAAGTTACAGCAGAAGAACCATCAATAGCAAGGCAAGAAACATAAAGACCTCTGTTGATTTAAGAGGAATGACTACAGAAGAAGCCATATTAGACGTAGAAAAATTTATAGACGATGCAGTATTAGCCAATCTCGTTCAAGTAACTATTATTCACGGAAAAGGAACAGGAGCACTAAGACAAGCCGTCCACGATCTACTAAAGAGAAACAAATACGTAGGTGAATACCGTATCGGAAATTACAATGAGGGCGGTACAGGAGCGACGATAGCAACATTAAAATAAAGCTAAAAGGGAGGTAACAAATGATTCTATCAGATAAAAAAATCATTGAATTAATGAACACCAAAAAATTAGAAATCAGTCCTCTCGACGATGGGCAGATACAGCCGGCGTCTGTGGACATTCGTTTAGGCAATCACTTTTTAAAATTAGATGAAAATAGAATTGAAGCTATGACGATGACAGATGAGATTAAATACATCTCTTTTGAAGCAGATCAGGTCATTATTCCCCCTAATTCTTTTTTATTGGCTACTACAAAAGAATATGTTAAACTACCAAATAACCTTACAGCATTTGTAGAAGGCAGGAGTTCAATTGGTAGAATGGGACTCTTTATACAAAATGCCGGATGGGTAGATCCAGGTTTTGAAGGGACCATAACCCTTGAACTGTACAATGCAAATAGGCTTCCTATTAGGCTAGAATCGGGAAGACGTATCTGTCAATTAGTGTTTGCTCAAATGGATCAAGCTGCACAAAAACCTTATAGAGGAAAGTATCAGGGGCAGAACAATTCTGTGGGCAGCCGTGTGTTTTTAGACGAAGATGTGTAGGTAAAGACCATGATAAAAATAGTAGGATTTCTATTGTTGTTTTTATTTACGCTATACCTATTGTGGGTTGCTGCAAAAGCTTATTTTGAATTTTGCCATATTAATGACAAAAAATTAAAAAAGGCAGGTTTTGATGGAGGCTATCAAGAATACAAAAGACAGGTCAAGGACAAAAGGATGAAAGAGAAAATCAAAGGAAAAAGGAGATAAACGGTCTTGAAAAAACGAATAATAGCAACCTTTATCTTTGGGATTTTATTGTTTACAGCTTGTAGCAAAGAGAAAACCGTCGTAGAAGAACCAGACGAAATTCATACCCAATCACCAACTAATTACGAAG
>CAZVEI010000004.1:23807-24162 GCA_964626295.1 uncultured Alkalibaculum sp. | reverse complement strand
TCTCTGGTGGCAAAATGACCCGAAAGGAATCACCAGATGCTAGTGACTAGCAACTAATGACTAGGGGCTAAAGTGCCATAGACACTTTTTTACTTATTTGTGTTGTTGTCATCAGTTACTGTGTCTTCTGCTTTATCCCCTGCTTTATCCATAGCATCATCCGTATTTTCTACAGCATCGTTCATTTCATCGCCAATGTTTTCTGCATCATCCATTATTTCGTCTCCAGCATCATCTACATCCTCAATAACGTCATTTTCCAGATTATCGTCATTGATATCTCCATCATTGCCAGGGTCCACTTGTTGTTCTTCAATGGGCTGGTTTTGTTCTTCAACAGGATCTTCGTCTGCTG
>CAZVEI010000004.1:19051-23797 GCA_964626295.1 uncultured Alkalibaculum sp. | reverse complement strand
ATAGTTATTAATAATAAAAATTTCTTTTTCACATAAAAACCTCCTAAATATAGTTTATCAATAATATTAAATTCTTGATAAATTTACTATTCCCAATTTATACGAAAAAATTATATTTTTATTATATTAAAAAATATTATTGTATTTATGATAAAATAAATCCTTATACAAACTTATAGTAGATAATGTTATACTAAAGGCAATAAGAAAATTTTCAAAGAAGAGAATTGGAGGAGTGAAAGTGGATAAATTTTACTTAAATAAAGAGGATGCAATTGTCTTAGTCATCGATATTCAAGAAAAGTTATTGCCAGTAATCTTTGAGAAAGATGAGCTAGTGAATAAAAGCAAAATTCTCATATCGGGGGCAAAAATTTTAGAAGTACCTGTCTTTGTAACAGAGCAGTACCCTAAAGGTTTAGGCAAAACCGTAGGCGAAATAAATGCTCTTATTGAAAATGACCCCATATTCGAAAAGATGAGCTACACTTGTTGTACGGATGAAGTTATGGAATATCTAGAAAAAACGAAGAAAAAACAAGTAATCATTACAGGTATAGAGACTCATATCTGTGTATATCAAACAACAAGAGACTTATTAAAACGAGGATACTCTGTATTTGTAGCAAGTGACGCAGTAAGCTCTAGAACCCTAGAAAACAAACAAAATGGCTTAGCATTAATGAAAGATGTGGGAGCAGTAATAAGCAATACGGAGAGCTTGCTCTTTGATATGTTAAAAATATCCGGAACACCAGAGTTTAAGGCGATTTCGAAATTGGTTAAATGATTTTAAGGTGATCAGGTGGTCAGAAAAAACATACTCGCCTTCGGGCGAGTTAAGACTCTAGCTCCTGCTATTGTCATTCTGAGCGTAGCAAAGGATCCCTACGAACGAACTATTAAAGGAAACGCAAAATTCGTCTCTAAGCGAGATAATGTAGACGGAACGACACCCCGTCGTTCCGTCATAAAGCCACCAATGGTGGCAAAACGCTTTTGCTGACCACCTTACAGCTGACTACCTGACCACCTCTTAAAGTGCCGCAGGCACTTTAAATAAGTATATCAAACGTCCCATCCCCATTTTCCACAAATTCTCTATTAGACTTGAGTACTGTTTTATCGCCATACTCGATCATTTCTACTATCAGGCCATTTGGATAGGTGTAGTAATATCTTTTATAATTTTGATCGTCTATAACTTCCTTTTTGTCATAATTCATATCAAATGAAGTCAATACTTTTATATCAGCATCCCGTTTAAAAGTGTATTCAAACATAATAAGCTCCTTTTTTTGTTTACAAATAGTATGACCCCACAGAAATTTAAAATGTATTATTTGCTTATAAGATGTAACGATATATTCATAAGATAAGTTAAAAAATATCGTTAAAAGATAAATTATGTACAATTAGATATTGTAATCCGACTAATTTTATATAATAATAAAAAGAGGAGAAATAATGATTACACTTAAAAGGGGAAATTATTATGACAAAAGATTGTTTTAATCTTAAAGGGTATTTTGAGAGAATTCATTACAAAGGAAGTTTAGATGTGTCTGAAGAAACTTTGTATAATATACATATGGCTCACACTCTAAATATTCCTTTTGAAAATCTAGACGTTTATTTTAAAAAACCAATTTTGTTGGATAGAGAATCTTTGTATAAAAAGATTGTAGCCAATAAAAGAGGTGGATACTGTTTTGAAATGAATGGCTTGTTTTCATTTGTCCTAGAAGAACTAGGATTTAAAGTATCAAATTTATTAGCAAGGTGTACGAGAGATAACGGCAAAACATATGTTGCAAAGACCCATCAAGTTTTAAACGTGAAAATAGGTGAAAAGAGCTGGTTGTTAGATGTGGGCTTTGGCAATAACGGTATAGCAGCTCCTGTATTAATTGAGCCAGGAATGGATCAAAAACAATTCTTTAATGCTTTTAGAATTATAGAAGATCCAAAGGTTGGTTATGTATTACAAAGAAAGGTAGAGGGCGATTATGAACACATGTACGCTTTTACCCTAGAAGAGTGTACACTGGCGGACTTTACTATGTCCAATCACTTTACGTCTACTTATCCAGAATCAATCTTCGTCAATACGAAAATGTGTACAATGCCTACAAAAGAAGGCCGCATCACTTTAAGCGATGATCATTTTAAAGTAGTAAAGAATAATGATACATCCATTATAGAGATAAAGAATGATATTCATTACAATGTGCTGCTGAGAGAGTACTTTAAACTGGATTTGGAAGATATACGAGGTGGTATGTAATAAGGTGGTAAGCAAAACCAATAAGCCACCATAGGTAGCATAGGTTTTGCTTAGAACTTAGAACTGACTTTGGGAGATGGTGTATTGAAATTTTATTACAGAGAAGAAAAAGATACTGTCGTAATTACAGGCGTAGAGGATATAGGGGAGGATATTATAAAAATTCCTTCTGAAATTAATAACAAGTCAGTGAGAAAAATTGGTCCAAAGTCTTTTCAAAACATAAAGGGAATAAGCACTATAGAAATACCTAGTACAGTTATAGAAATTGGTAAATGGGCTTTTAGTAACTGTGGTGACTTACAAAAGATCGTTATACCTGATACAGTAGAAGAAATTGGTCCCAATGCATTTTCTTATTGTACTTCTCTTCAGAGTGTTCATTTACCTAAACAAGTAAAGGCAATAAGTAAATCTACCTTTAGTGGCTGTAACAAACTTAAAGATATTACAATACCAGAATCCGTGACTGTAATAGGGTGGTATGCTTTTGTAGATTGCAAGAGTCTAGAAAGCATTCATATCTCTTGTAATGTGGAAGAGATAGGTGGAGCTGCATTTAAAGGATGCACGAGTTTGAAAAGAGCATACATCCCTCATAGCGTAAACTTAATTCATTGGCATGTCTTTGAAGGGTGTAGTAGCTTAGAATCTATAGAAGTAAAAGATGAAAATAAAAACTATTTAAGTGTAGACGGAGTTCTATACGATAAAAGTCAAGAGGTTTTGATATGCTATCCTGTTAATAAAGGAGAGACTTTTCATATACCTAAAAAAGTTAAAAAGATTCAGGAAAATAGCTTTTGGGGTAGTAGAAGTCTAAAACATATTTTCATCTCTAATTCAGTGCAATATATAGGGGATCACGCCTTTAATGGCTCTAGTTTAGTGAGTATAGAAATACCAGACAAAATAAAAATTGGCCAGTGGGCTTTCGGTGGATGTAAAGATTTAGTCAAAGTGAGCATAACAGGAGATGGAAAAGACAACTTAGAAGGATTAGAACCTTTGAAAAAAAGCATACTAAATAATAAGTTGCAGTATTTTTTCGGTAGCAAGTCAGCTTTTGATTTTCTTTTACGTTCTGAACAAAAACATGAGTTAGCCCTTTTATATTGTAAGAATCAAGAAGGGTATGATGCTTTATCACAAAATACCTACGATGATTACATTACAACCCACATTGAAACGATTGTCTTAGAATTAATACACGAGGATTCATTAGAAGGACTAAACTATCTAGCGCGTACAAATAGGGTAGATTCCCATAAAATCGATTTCTTTATTGAAGAAGCAAATAGATCAAAATCCATTAAAGTTCTCGCCTTTTTAATGGAGTACAAGAATGAGAACATTCAAAGTGAGGACTTTAATGATCCACTGTCTTTAGACTAGGGGGAGAATAGTATGAACGGAGAAGAACAAATAAAAAAATCTAAGGATTTAGCTAAGGAGATCCTCTCGTTTTCTAGAGATCATCTCTTAGTGTCCTTGCGATTTCTTCATATGGCTTTATATCAATTTCAAAATGTTCATCTTATAGACCATAACACTATGGGCTCAAATGGAGAGACACTTTTCTACGACTACAAATACGTCTTAAAAACCTACAGGCAAGAAAAGGAAGCGTTAGCTAGAACATATTTGCATATGGTTTTTCATTGGATTTTTTACCATCCCTTTAAGGAAGCTGTAGAAGATGATTTATGGAATCTTGCTACGGACATTGCTGTTGAAAATACCATATTGGAATTAAAAATCAAGGCAGTTCAAACTCAAAAAGATTTAGATAAAATAGATGCAATTAAGGCCTTGAAAGAAAAGACGGAAATTACAGGGGAGAAATTGTATAAGTACTTTTGGCGTAATCCTTTGCCTGAGGATGTGTTAAAAAATTACGCAGCATTATTTAAAAGAGATGAACATTCTCTTTGGAGGATAAGTCCAAAGGCAAATGTATTTGATGATCGAATAGATGAAGATTTTATAAAGAAGAAAATAGAAGATGGACAACAAGAGTATAAAGAAGAGATTCAAGAAAACTGGGAGAAAATCAGTGACAGAGTTAAAGTGGATCTAGAGACTTTTTCTAAAGAGCGTGGAGAAGATGCTATAGCCCTAATTCAAAATATTAAAGAAGTACATAGGGATCAATACGATTATGGAGCATTTCTAAAACAATTTTCTGTTTTATCAGAAGAGATTCAAGTTAACAATGATGAGTTTGATTATGGATTTTATACTTACGGAATGGAGCTATATGGAAACCTTCCCTTAATTGAGCCACTTGAACACAAAGAAGTCTATAAAATTAAGGATTTCGTCATAGCAATAGATACTTCTGGTGATACTTTTCCTTTCATTAAAGCCAATATAATTTCTGAAGTAGGAGTCATTGAGGTAATTAAATCAGCCATCCATATAAATAATATGAATCTGAGACCATTACCAAATCCTGT
>CAZVEI010000004.1:5351-19041 GCA_964626295.1 uncultured Alkalibaculum sp. | reverse complement strand
TTTTAAATAAGACATACTCTATCATGAAAAGCACAGAAGACTTTTTTAGGAAGGTAAATATTCACATTATACAGTGCGATGCAAAAGTTCAGCAAGACACTAAGATCACTTCAGATGAAGAATTTGAAGAGTTTATGGATAATCTCCAATTGTTTGGCTTTGGTGGGACAGACTTTAGACCTGTCTTTTATTATGTGGAAGAGCTTATGGAAGAAGGGGAGTTTGATAATCTAAAAGGGCTGATTTACTTTACAGATGGATATGGGGTATTTCCAGAGTGGAGGCCAAAATACGATGTGGCATTTGTCTTTTTAGATGAAAATTACAATGACAAAAAGGTACCCTCTTGGGCTATAAAATTGGTCTTGCAAGAGGAAGAATTAAAAAATTAGGGAATACAGGAGATCTTTAATGAATATTGAAGAGGCAAAAGAACAAATAAAAAATTCTGTGAGAATCTATCTTAAGAAAGATGAGTATGGGGATTATAAAATTCCTTTAGTTAGGCAACGTCCTGTTTTTTTATTTGGACCTCCAGGGGTTGGAAAGACGGCGATTATGGAGCAAATTGCACAGGAGCTAGGTGTAGCTCTAGTTTCCTATTCTATGACTCATCACACAAGACAAAGCGCTTTAGGTTTGCCATTTATTGAAAAGAAAACCTATGGAGACCAAGAGTACTCCGTATCAGAATACACTATGAGTGAAATTATTGCTACTGTTTATGAAACCATGGAGGAGAGTAAGGTAAAAGAGGGAATTTTATTCTTAGATGAAATTAATTGTGTTTCTGAAACTTTAGCTCCAGCTATGTTGCAATTTCTTCAATATAAGGTTTTTGGACGCCATAAAGTTCCTGAAGGATGGGTTATCGTAACTGCAGGAAATCCACCTCAATACAATAAATCTGTTCGTGAATTTGATATCGTTACTATGGACCGCTTAAAAATATTAGAAGTCACAGAAGATTATGAGATTTGGAAAAAGTATGCATCTAAAAAAGGCATACATGGCTCTATCCTAACCTATTTAGATATTAAAAAAGAGGATTTTTATTTAGTAGAGACAGCTTTAGGAGAAAAATCTTACGTAACAGCAAGAGGTTGGGAAGATTTATCAGAAGCCATTTACTTATACGAAGAAGAGAATCTTCCAGTAGACCAAGTGCTAGTAAGTCAGTATATAAGAAATAAGAAAATATCAAAAAACTATGCTATCTACTATGATTTGTACCAAAAGTATAAAAAGGACTACAAAATAGGCGAAATTCTTGAGGGAAAAGCAGATGAGGACGTTAAAAAGCGTGCAAAAGAAGCAAAATTTGATGAGCGATTATCTTTAATAAATTTACTTTTAGAAGCCATACAAAGGGATATTCGAGAAAATGCTTTTGAAGAAAGCTTTTTAATGGATTTGGTGAAAGTTTTAAAACAAGTAAAAGTAGATTTTAACGAAAACAAAAAAACTGCTATTGAAGTTTTAGAAGACCATATAGAAGAGCATACTTTGCGCTTAGAAAAAGAACAAAGATCCAATAGCTTGTCTCATGAAAAAAAGAGGAACTATCAACATATCATTAAAATATTAGAAGAAAATAGAGATGAGATAAAATATGAAAAGATCATTGAACCTTCAGAGGCGTATGAGTACATTAAGAAGAAGTTTAATGAAGCTGTAAAAAATATGAGACAAGAAACGAGCGCCATTCAAATAAAGATGCATCACATGTTTGCCTTTATAGAGCAAGTGTATGGTGAAGGCCAGGAAATCTTTATATTAGTAACAGAATTGACATCAGATTATTACAGTGCTAAGTTTATAAGTAGCAAAGGCTCTGAGGACTACTATAAGCACAATAAGAGATTGATGTTTTTAGATAGGCAGAAGGAGATTCTTGATCAATTAGCCGAAAGCTGAAATGGTTGGATGGTGGGACAGTTGGTTGGACGGATTGCACACTTCGCAGGTTTGGAGATTTATGGAATCCTGAACGTCGAAGCGAGGGAGAGGTCTTTTAGCAATCTCCTTCCAAGTGTTTAACTACAGTTAAAAAAGCTATTCTGAAACCGTTTTCTATGATATAATAAATAGTGATAAAATTCTAAAATAGAGGAGCATGAATATGGCTGATTATGACAAAATCAAAGAGCTTGCTTTAGAAAGTGGGTTTACGTATATTGGAGACTTAAATGCAGATCTTATTGAACTGAGAACAGAAGTGAGAGATATGTGTGCAGATAATAAATGTAAGTCTTATGGAAGGAACTGGTCTTGTCCACCGGGATGTGGAACTCTATCAGAATGTGAAGAAAAGATTCGCAAATATAAAAAAGGACTCATCTTGCAAACCTCTGGTGAACTTGAAGATTCTTTTGATTTTGAAGGTATGACAGAGATTAACCAAGTTCATGGCAAAGCAATTGCTGATTTCGCAAAAAAAATAGTAGAAATTTATCCTGATGCTATGGTTTTAGGCGCTGGAGCCTGTACTATATGCAAAGAATGTACATATCCAGATGAGCCCTGTCGTTTTCCAGATAAAATGATTGCTTCTATGGAAGCTTATGGAATCGTAGTAAGCGATATCTGTTCAGCGAATAATATACCTTATTACTATGGGCCAAATACATTGACTTATGTAGGTTGTGTATTAGTGGATTAGTTTTGTTTTAATTGTAATGAAATCACCCCGTATTGAATAGTTATTATTAATATTCAGTAAGAGGTGATTTTTTTATGGGGTATGATCATGCGTAGCTACAAATATATAGTGCGGGTATTACTTATACTTATTCTAATTGGCTGTATTACAGCTACCCTTGGCATGTATTCTAGATTATTTGAAGATAAAGAAGTAGAAAAAATAGCAGGTCAGCTTCTCAACGACATTAATAGAGCTTATTTAAATAACGATCAAGAGCTCTTGAAAAATGCATATGATCAAGATGTCCTTCACGGGCAATGGGCATATGAATACGCTGTAAAAAAACAGAGTTACCTCAACCAGTGGGCAGAAAAACAGGGAGTAGAGTATACAGATATAAAGAGCTATCATAAGTTTCCCAAAATAACGGGTTCTGATTCTACCTATAATTTAACTGTAAAATCTATAGATGAATACATCTACAAATACAGGGGTGAGGAAAAAGAAAACAGTTATAAGATAGCAGTATACCACTACATGAGAATTGAGATGAAAGAAGATCGCTGGATCATCGCAAAGGATTGGTCATCTGATCCAATGGCAGATAGCGTTTACTTACAAGATGAGAAAAAAGAGGACGTAACAAACTACATTAACAATTACACTCCTGAAAATTATAAATTAGAAGGTCGCAGACAAAAGACCATTGAATACGCAGACAAATATTGTAGTGCTCATGAGGACAGCAGTTACAATAAGGACTACCGAAATTACAATCCCGTTGGGGGAGATTGTGCTAATTTTGCTTCACAGGTGCTATACGAAAGAGGAGGCTTTAAGAAAAATAGCGTATGGAATTATCATAAAGGAGGAAGCCTAGCTTGGATTAAAGCTCAAAATCTTAAGGATTACCTTTTAAATAGTGGGAGAGGGTCGAGAATTGCAGTTGGGAATTATGAAAAAGTATATCAATCTGCATACAAGTTGCAGCCAGGAGATATCGTGGCCTATCAAGAAAAGGGGAAGGTTTGTCACATTTCTGTTGTATCTGGCTATGATTCAAAAGGATATACACTTGTAAACTGTCACAATGTAGACAGGTACAGAGTGCCTTGGGATATAGGGTGGAATCGACCCGGAATTACTTTTTGGCTTATTCGAATTCATTATTGATAGTTACGTGTGATACTTTGAATAGTAGTATGGTATGATTTCTCTAAAAACGACAAAAAGTGACATATTATATTAATTATTAAGTTGATTAATAGTCTTGATTTTTCAAATGCAATGAACTACAATAATAAATATAAGGTTATGGTAACGTTATCATAGCAAAGACTATAAAATATAATAGTAATAATATTTTTTCTAAGGGAGGCTACAACATGGAAGTTATGATAGAAAAATTAGAAGATATGAAAAAAGGCGTTATGTCAATGGGTTCGGAAGCTGATTATAAGTATTCAGATGGTTGGAGAGATGGTTTTCAAACAGCCATTGACCGAGTAGAAAAAATGTTACAAGACTTAAAAGCAGAAGCACATGTATAAAATGAGATGAGAAGCAGGAACGAATCGTTCCTGCTTTTATTTTTTTACGGTTGGTTCATTGGTTGAAGAAAAGCTGAAAAAAGCATATCGCCTAAAGGCGAGAGAATTTTAAACAATTGTTTAACTACCGTTTAACTGTTGTTCAACTACTGTTAAGAGCGCCTATTAAACTTTAAAAATATTCAGTTTTTTGTAGGTAGCATGTGATATACTGTATTTGAATGTTTCATAGGAGGTGGAAAAATGGATGTTTTGTCTCTGCTATTCATTGTCCTTACAGCGGCAATTTCAGTAGGATTTCCTATTGTTATGATTGTCTATTTTAAAAGAAATTATAATGCTTCTTTATTTTATCTTGTTACTGGTGCTCTGGTGTTCACCATCTTTCAATTGCTCGTGCGAATTCCACTGTTAAATTGGCTTGGGGGCCAATTTTGGTTTTATACGTATATTGTTCAAAATAAAGTACTGTATATTGTGATTTTAGCCTTGACTGCAGGTCTTTTCGAAGAAGGTGGGCGCTATATCGCTTTTAAATTTTTATTGATTGATAAACGGGAATGGGAAAATGGCATAATCTTCGGCATTGGCCACGGAGGGGTAGAATCCATTCTTTTAGTAGGTGTAAACTATTTAATCTTTATCTTTATATCCTTATACTTAAATTTTGGTTTGTTTGAAAATATAATAAAATGGATACCTGATGTAGATACGCTAATCCAATTGTTCCAAGGTACATCTCCTAGTCTTTATTTATTAGCTGGACTAGAACGGTTGTTTACTATGATCATTCACGTAGGCCTATCCTTACTTGTTTTAAACTCCGTTCGCATTGGAAAAAACACAGGTCTTGTAATGGCCATAGGACTTCATACTTTACTTAACGCTTCCGTCTTGCTTATATCCTCTAATATATGGATTATGGAAGGCATAGTAGCTATAGGTGCTATCTTTAGTGCAATATACATATACCGCAAAAAAAAATTATGGAAATTTGTGATTTAGGAGGAATGGAAGTTGAAGAGAATAGTAGTGCTTTTATTAATTTTAATCTTCTTACCTGCTTGTAGCAGTAGCGTAGACAAAGAAAAAATTCAAGAGTACGCTGATCCTATGGTAGAAAATATGCTACAGGGAATGAATGAAGACAATTATGAGAAATTTAGCAAGGATTTTGGTCCCCTCATGCTTGACGCTTTAAATAAAGAAAATTACGACGTAATAATTAAAACACAGATAAAAGATATTATAGGTAATTACGAAAGCAAAGAACTAGCAAAGGTCGATAAAGCATCACAAGGCGACAAAGACTATACGGTGTTAATCTACAAAGCTAGATTTTCAAAAGAAACATCAGACGTTGCCGTTACGGTCTACCTTACAGAAGGAGAAAACCCTAAAATAGAGACGCTTCTTTTTAATTCGCCGAAGTTAGTTGAAAATGCTAAATAAGATCGTCTGTCGTAGGTTGTGGATTTCTAGTTCCTTTTAGTCGCTACAAACCTCGTCGACCTTGATAGGGGTGATACCACTCGATTTCTCTCGCTCTTTGGACGAGACAAATCGGGTATTACTCCCAGGTAGTAAGGTGGTAGGCAAGAGCAAAAAAGCCACCAGTGATGGCTGGCCACTGGTAGCTGTTTTTATTCATTTATTAATTCAAACGTATGTATGTATTCAACTGGTGCATTATTATAGGTGGTGTATCTGCTGATGAATTCCTCAGATAGTTTATCCTTTAAGTCTATTAAATAGGCATTTCCTTGGAAATCGGATATTTTCCAACTGTTTTTGTCTTTTGTCCATAGGACCATTATATTTCGCTCTTCTTTTAGACTATACCCTGTACCTGTGTAGGCTATCCCCTTTTTCTCTTGCTGAGGAATACGTGGTGAGACGATCATATTAATATAGCAGTATTTGCTTGAAGAGGCAGCCTCACTATAAACTTTTGATATTTGAATTTCTAAAAGGTCATAGTTCATAATGTTTTTCAATTTGTATTTTTCTACTAATTCTGCATCGTTTTTTGTTACATCTTCTAAGATCATAGGATTTAAATCATCGTATTTTATATGAGCATTAAAGGCATCCTTATCTATAAAATAATCAGCAACTTCCTCTTTGTAATCTCCATAGGTCATCTTAATATTATGTAGTTGCCAATTATAAGAGAGTAAATCTGTAGTCATTTGAATCATTTCTTCGCTTATTTTTTCCTCACTTTTTAAGCAAGATGTTGTAAGAATTAAAACGAATAAAATTGCCACTACCATTATTATTTGTTTTTTACGTATTATAACCCCCTACCCCTCTTAGAGCATAATGCTCTTTTTATATATGTATTATATGTCTAGTGAAAATATTTCAGAATAATTCTATGATGATTAATGCTATAATGTGTAATGTGCGTTAGCAATTAAAATTTTGAATCAGAGTGTTGATTAGCATTATATATTGCTTTAAACTTAGAAATAAAATTATAGGAGGTCGCTTATAAAATGAGACTACACGGAATTGAATATGTATCCTATCCTGGGTCTTTGGAATACTTAAAGGAGTTAAGGTATAAAAAGTATTTTATTGTAACAGGAAAATCATCCATGTTTAAAAATGGAACCATTAATCGAACACAGAAAATCTTAGAGGAAAACAATTGCCAGTATAGTGTGTTTTCAGGGGTAGGCGCAAATCCTACAGTTAGTGAAGTCTTAGAAGGGGTCAGCCAAATGAAAACTTTTAAACCTGATGCTGTAATAGGTTTAGGCGGAGGCTCTGCCATTGATGCGAGCAAAGTTATGACACTCCTATACGAACACCCTGAACTGGATTTTGAACTCATCAGAAAATCTCTTGATATTAACACTTCTAGAAACCTTGGTTTTATTGCTATTCCATCTACTTCTGGCACAGGTTCTGAGATGACAAAAACTGCAGTCATTACTTTTGAAGAAGAAAATATTAAAGTAGGATTAAAGACATACGGTTTTATTCCTGATTACGCTATACTTGACGGTGAGATTACTTTATCTATGCCCAAAGAAGTGGTAGCAGAGACGGGAATGGACGCAATGACCCATGCTGTAGAATGTTATACCAATAAGAATGTAGAAGATTTTAGCGAAGTCCTGTGTAGGGGGGCAATAGAGGGGATTTTTGAATACCTGCCATTATCCTATGAAAAAGGAGATATTACAAGCAGACAAAAAGTTCACAATTATCAATCTATGGCAGCTATGGTCTTTCACAATATAGGTCTTGGAATGGATCACGGAATTTCTCATAGTATTGGTGGAATGTTTCATTACGGACATGGCTTGATTAATGCAGTAGGCTTGCCTTATGTTTTAAGCTATAATTCAAAAGATCCTCTAGTAAAGAAAAAGTTAGACAAACTTGCTAAGGCTATTGGACAAGAGGACTTTATTGAAAGCATCAAAAATTTAAACAACAGATTAAATATTCCAAAGAGTTTTAAAGAGATGGGAATTTTAGAAGAAGAGTTTTTATCCCATTATGATGTAGTATTAGATAATGCTATGTTAGGGTCTACAAGAGCAAACCCAATAAAAATGACTAGAGAGGAAATGGATAAAGTATTAAAATCCATATACTATGGGGAAATTCTTTTTTAGAGAAAAATTTTAGTATTAACAAAAGAGTAAGGAGAAGAATATGAATCTTTTAAATGGATTAAACGAAATGCAGCAAAAGGCTGTGCTTCATACAGAAGGACCACTGCTCATATTAGCAGGAGCAGGTTCAGGAAAGACGAGAACTATAATACACCGCATAGCCTATATTATTCAAAGCGGAAAGGCTCGCGCTGATCAGGTACTAGCATTGACCTTTACAAATAAGGCGGCTCAAGAGATGAAAGAACGTATGGTGAAAATGGAAGTATCTCACGTAGACCGAATTTGGATGAGTACCTTTCACTCATTGTGTGCAAAGCTTTTGCGTTTTCACGCTCATCTATTAGGATATGAGAGAAGTTTTGTCATATACGATTCTGCAGATCAAAAAAATGTTATTAAAGATTGTTACAAGGAGCTAAATATTGATGAAAAATCATTTACCATTGGCTCTGTAATCAGTGCGATTTCTCAAGCCAAGGAAAAGGGAACTTCACCTGAAAAGTTTTTACGAGAAAATGAAGGGGACTTTAAAGGAGAAAAGATTGCTCAAATTTACAAGCTTTATCAACATAAGCTGATAGGCAATAACGCCATGGACTTTGACGATTTGCTTGTAAATGTAGTAAATCTCTTTAAACAAAATGCAGATGTACTTGCCTATTATCAAGATAAATTTAAGTATATTGTAGTTGACGAGTACCAAGATACGAACCCGATTCAATACCAAATTGTAAAGATGTTGACGGATAATCATCAAAATATTTGTGTATGTGGAGATGATGACCAAAGTATTTACGGATTTAGAGGAGCAGATATAAGAAATATTTTAGAATTTGAAAAGGATTTTAACTATGCAGAGATTATACGATTAGAGCAAAATTACCGTTCTAGTTCTACGATTATTGAAGCAGCTAATAAAGTCATTCAAAACAATCCAAAGAGAAAAGCGAAAGAAATGTGGACGGACAATCCAGAAGGTGAGCTAATAGAGATCAAACAGTTGTTTGGCGAAAGAGAAGAAGCCGATTATATTGCCTCAGAAATTTCAAGGCTTGCTAGGGAGACAGGTTACAATTATGGCTCTGTAGCTATACTTTATCGCACAAATGCTCAATCTAGAGTATTTGAAGAATCTTTTATGGGAAGGGGCATTCCGTATCAAATTATTGGAGGTTTAAAATTCTACTCCCGTATGGAAATCAAAGACATCCTCTCTTATTTGACCCTACTAGAAAATCACAAGGATGATGTGAGCTTTAAAAGAGTAATTAATATGCCAAAAAGAGGCCTAGGAAACGCTACAATAGAAAAACTTCAAGAATTTGCAGACTTTAAAGGCATGAGTTTGTTTGAAGTAGTGCTAAATATCGAAGAAATGGTGGGCTTGTCAAGGTCTGTTATGAATAAACTTGTTGTATTTTCAGATATGATGAAGGCCTTTATCGAAGTAAAAGACAGTTTATCTCTTAGCCAATTAATTGATAATATTATGCACACTACAGGGTATATGGATATGCTCAAAGAGGGCAAGGTAGAAAATGGTCAGAGCAGAATTGAAAACTTAGAAGAATTGATATCTAGTGCTGTGGAATTTGAGAATAATAGTGACGATGTATCCCTAACGGCTTTTCTAGAAAACGTATCTTTAGTTGCAGATATAGATGATTACTCTGAAGGTCAAGGTCAAGTGAAGCTTATGACCCTTCATAATGCCAAAGGTTTAGAATTTCCAGTAGTTTTTATGCCTGGTTTAGAAGATGGAGTATTCCCACATTCGAGGTCCTTAAATGATGACAATGAGCTTCATGAAGAAAGAAGGCTTTGTTATGTAGGAATCACTAGAGCACAGGAAAAGCTCTATATGACTTATACCAATTATCGTAAATTATATGGAAGGACAAACTACAATCCTAGATCAAGATTTTTAGATGAGATTCCATCAGAGTTTATCTGTGGAGATGTGGAAAAACAGTCCACATTTACAGAAACAGAAACGGCTCAAAAAGGAGTTATAAACAAAAACAGCATTTATCAACAGTTAAATCGGATTCAGCACACTTATCCTCACGCAGAAAAAAAATCGGACAAAGGGGATATAAAAGAAGGGACAAAAGTGAATCATGCTAAATGGGGAATCGGCACAGTTATTAATATTTCAGGACAAGGAGACAGTGCTATCGCCTCCATAGCTTTCCCGGGAATGGGAATTAAGAAGGTAGCATTGAGTATGGCACCAATCACTGTAGTAAAATAAGTGACATGATTGTCTTCATGTGCGTAGTTGGATCGGACCGCGGAATCTTCTGCGGTCGCGCCATTCGCCAAATAAAAGCTAAAGCTTTTATTTACGTAGATATATGATTCTACATCTAAACTGGCAAGCTATTTGTCTGTCACATCATATATCTACTGCAAAAGCTTCGCTTTCACTTGGCTCATTAGTTCACGAAAGTTGGAAGAGTATGGATATAAGAGAAAAAATAGAAAAACTAAGACAAGAAATAGAATATCACAACAAACTGTACTATGAACAAGATGCACCTGAAATTCAGGATTACGAATACGATGTTCTTATGGATGAGTTAATGGAGCTAGAAAGTGTACACCCAGAGTATTTAATCCCGAATTCTCCTAGTCAAAGGGTAGGTGGAAAAGCTCTTGACTCTTTTAGTAAAGTAAATTTTACTCGACCCAAATTAAGTTTAGCTAATGGCTTTAGCCCAGAAGACTTAAGAGCCTTTGATAACAGAATTAAAAAGGTTGTTCAGGACTATGAGTATGTCGTAGAGTATAAATTTGATGGTCTGACGGTTGTTTTAAATTATGAAGATGGTATATTTATTCAAGGTGCAACAAGAGGAAATGGTGTGACAGGAGAAGATGTAACACAAAATTTAAGAACCATTCGCTCTATTCCCCTTAAGTTAAAAGAAGAAGATACCCTTGAAGTCCGGGGAGAAGTAATCATCAATCGAAAAGACTTTCAGAACTTAAACGAGAGGAGAGAAAAAGCCCAGCAAGCTCTATTTGCCAATCCTAGAAATGCTGCGGCAGGCTCCCTTAGGCAATTAGATTCTAAAGTAGCAGCTGGCAGACCCTTAGATATTTATGTTTTTAATTTAGAGGAAACAGAAAACTCTTTTGAAACTCACCATGAATCTTTAGATTATCTATCTTCTCAAGGGTTTAAGGTAAGCTCTTATACTATCTGTAAAAATATTGAAGAGGTCATCCATTTTTGTAATGATATGAACGAGAAAAGGTATGAACTCCCCTTTGATATTGATGGCATTGTCATAAAAATAAATCATTTACAGGCGAGAGAAATATTAGGTACTACTGCAAGAAATCCTAGGTGGGCTATTGCCTATAAATTCCCACCTGAAATAAAAGAGACAAAGCTACTAGGCATATCTATTCAGGTAGGTAGAACGGGCAGCTTAACTCCAGTTGCAGAATTAGAGGAAGTTCAATTAGCGGGTACAAGGGTTTCTAGAGCCACCTTGCATAACGAAGACTTTATTAAGGATAAAGACATTAAAATCGGAGATACTGTGCTAGTTCGAAAAGCTGGAGAGATTATTCCAGAGGTCTTGCAAGTAAACTTTGACAAGAGAACAGGGGAGGAAGTTGCCTTTCACATGCCAGAGACTTGTCCTACATGTGGAGAACCAACTTTTCGAATAGACGGAGAAGTTGCTCGTAAATGCGTAAATTTAAGCTGTCCTGCACAAGTTATAAGGCGAATTGCTCACTTTGCTTCTAAAAACGCCATGAATATTGAAGGCCTTGGAAGTTCTCTTGTGGCGAAATTGTGGGAAGAAGGCTTTGTAAAAGACCCAAGTGATTTATACTTGCTCTATGAAAAGCGTGAAGAGTTAACGAAATTAGAAAAGTTAGGAGAAAAGTCAGTAGATAATCTCCTACAATCTATTGAAGTATCAAAGAAAAGCTCTCTTCACCAATTGATTTTTGCCCTAGGGATTCCCTTTGTTGGAGAAAAAGGAGCAAAAAATCTCGCAGAGAGGTTTAATATTTTAGATGACCTTATGAGTGCTACTAAGGAAGATCTCCTCTCCGTTCAAGACATAGGAGAAAAAATGGCCGACGAAATCATAGACTTTTTTAAATCCGAATCCAATCTAGAGTTTATTCAGAAATTAAGAAATCTAGATATAAATATGCAAGATAAGAAAAAAGAAACGGGTCAAGATTTATTAAAAGGAGCAAAATTCGTTGTTACAGGAACACTACCGAATCTTAAAAGAGATGTAGCAAAAGAGCTCATAGAAGAAAACGGGGGGAAGGTTGCTGGATCTGTAAGTAAAAAGACAGACTATGTTCTAGCTGGCGAAAATCCTGGTTCAAAATACGATAAGGCGGTAGAGCTAGGTGTAGAGATCATTACAGAAGAACAATTTTTAGACATGATCGGCAAATAAGTTTGATTAGAGGAAGAAGTTGGCATATAATATGTAGTTGGAAAGAAAAACTTAAATTTGTCTACAGACGAGGTAATGCTTTATTTCTTGCGTTTCAGACCGTAGGGGCGGACGGCCCTGTCCGCCATTAATGCAGGCAAGGGTAGGGAACGACGCCCTCGCCGTTCCGAACTATTTTAATCTAAAAAATATATAAATCATATAAACGAGGAGGAGTACGATGAAATTAACAAAAGATGATGTTGTTTATGTTGCAGAGTTAGCTCGACTTGAGTTTAATGACGATGAACTAAAAGTGTTTAGCGATCAATTGACTAGTATTCTCGATTATGCTGAAAAGCTAAATGAATTGGATACGAGCAATATTATGCCTACTGCTCATGTGTTACCAGTGAACAATGTACTAAGGGAGGACGTAGTAACCCCATCTTTAGATAGAGAAAAAGTACTACAAAATGCACCGGATCAACAAAATGGCTGCTTTAAAGTGCCAAAAGTTATAGAGTAGGAGGGTTAATATTGGAATTGTTTGATTTAACATTACACGATACAGTAGATCTTATTAACAAAAAAGAAGTAGGTTACAAAGATGTAGTACAAGCTTACTTAAAGAGAATAGATAATGTGGAAGACAAGGTAAATTCTACTCTTAAAGTTATGAAGGAGGACGCCTTAGAAAAGGCAGAAAACTTAGATAAAAGTGGAGTACAAGCTAAAGGCTTAATGGGTATGCCTTATGGTTTAAAAGACAATATTTGCAGTATGGATGTGGAAACTACTTGTGCATCAAAAATGCTTCATAATTTTAAACCACCTTATAATGCCACAGTAGTAGAAAAATTAGAAGCGGCTGGTTCGATTGTGATTGCAAAAATGAACATGGACGAGTTTGCCATGGGTTCTTCTACAGAAAACTCAAGTTTTAAAAAGACTCACAATCCTTGGGATTTAGATCGAGTACCAGGAGGTTCCTCTGGTGGCTCTGCTGCTTGCGTTGCAGCTGGTGAAGCAGTCTTTGCTCTAGGTACCGACACGGGAGGCTCTATTCGCCAACCTGCAAGTTTTTGTGGCGTTGTAGGATTAAAGCCCACTTACGGAATGGTATCTCGATATGGACTTATTGCTTTTGCATCTTCTTTAGATCAAATAGGTCCTATGACCAAGGATGTAGAGGATTGCGCTATTGTATTAAATGAGATTTGCGGTCATGATGATAAAGATACTACATCCGTAGTGACTGAGAAAAAGGATTATACAAATTGTTTAACTAAGGACGTAAAAGGACTAAAAATTGGCGTTCCAAAAGAATATTTTCAAGAAGGACTAAACAGCGAAGTAGAGCAGTCTGTTCGAGAAGCTATAAAAGTTTATAAGAATTTGGGCGCAGAGATTGTTGACACCAGTTTACCTACTACA
>CAZVEI010000004.1:634-5341 GCA_964626295.1 uncultured Alkalibaculum sp. | reverse complement strand
GCTCGTTATGATGGTATAAGATACGGTTACCGAGCTCAAGATTTTGATGGTCTTGTTGATTTGTATAAAAAGTCTCGTAGTGAAGGATTTGGAAGCGAAGTAAAAAGACGTATTATGTTAGGAACATATGCTTTGAGCTCTGGATATTACGATGCTTATTATAAAAAAGCACTACAAGTTCGAACATTAATCAAGGAGGATTTTGACAATGCATTTAAAACTTGTGATGTCATTCTTTCTCCGACTTGTCCCACTACCTCCTTTAAGTTAGGGGAAAAGAGCAACGACCCATTAGAGATGTACTTGTCTGATATTTATACTGTTCCAGTAAATATAGCTGGTGTACCAGGAATCTCTATCCCATGTGGCTTTGACTCACAAGGTTTACCTATAGGATTACAGCTTATTGGCAGGGCTTTTGGAGAAGATGATTTATTAAAAGCATCCTATGCCTTTGAACAAGCTACGGATTACCACAAAAGAAGAGCAAATCTGTAAAGGAGGTTAGAATAGATGGAATACGAAATTGTAATAGGATTAGAGATACACAGTGAATTGCAAACCAAAAGTAAAATATTCTGTGGTTGCTCCACAAAATTTGGTGCAGATGAAAATACGCAAACATGTCCAGTATGTTTAGGACTTCCAGGTACATTGCCTGTATTAAATAAAAAGGTAGTAGAATATGCCGTAAAGGCGGGCACTGCTATGGATTGTGACATTGCACGTTTTAGCAAGATGGACCGAAAAAATTACTTCTACCCTGATTTACCTAAGGCGTATCAAATTTCTCAATTTGACCTTCCCATCTGTGGAGAGGGAAAGGTTCATATCAAAGGAGAAAGTTTTGATAAATTTGTAGGTATTACGAGAATACACCTTGAAGAAGATGCGGGAAAACTCATTCACGAAGGCTCAGAAGGTACTCTTGCAGACAATAATAGATGTGGTGTTCCCTTAGTCGAGATCGTCTCAGAACCGGATATGAGAAGTGCAGAAGAAGCTAGAGTCTTTGCTGAAAAGGTTAAAGCTATTTTAGAATATACAGAAGTATCCGATTGTAAGATGCAAGAAGGATCTTTGCGATTTGACGTAAACTTGTCTGTTCGACCTATGGGAAGTACAGAATACGGCACTAGAACAGAAATGAAAAACTTAAATTCCTTTAGATCCTTAGAGCATGCTATTAAAGCAGAGGCAATAAGACAGATCAAAGAAATTGAAAAGGGAAATAAAATCATCCAAGAAACTCGTAAATGGGATGACGATAAGGGATTGAGTTTTTCTTTAAGGAGTAAGGAAGAAGCTCACGACTACAGGTATTTTCCAGATCCAGATTTAGTGCCAGTTATATTAGAAGAAGAGTTTATTGAATCTATAAAAAATTCGATCCCAACTCTTCCATGGGTAAGAGCAGAAAAGTATGTCTCAGAGTGGAACTTGACACAAACAGAATCTCAAATCCTTACAAATACAAAGCAAATAGCCGATTTTTTTGAAGAAACGGTTAAGCATTGTGATGATGCAAAATCTGTTTCAAACTGGATACTAGGTGATTTATCTGCACTATTAAATGAAGTAGGAATTGAAATTACTGAAATTAAATTTAATCCTGAAGATCTGGCTAAAATGATCAATCTGATTAACAAAAAGGAAATTAGCAATTCAGCAGGAAAGACAGTCTTAAAAGAAATGTTTGAAGGCGCTGGTTTACCTGAAGAAATCGTCAAAAATAAGGGCTTAGCTCAAATGAATGATCAAGACGCCATAAAAGAAATTGTCCTAAAGGTTATAGCAGACAATCCAAAATCTGTGGAAGATCTAAAAAGCGGAAAAGACAAAGCAATTGGATTTTTAGTAGGACAGATAATGAAGGCTACAAAAGGCAAGGCAAACCCTGGAGTAGTAAACGCTATGATCAAAGAAAATATCTAAAAAGTAAATCTTTTGAATTTTATGGAAAGAACTGAAAAAGAGAGGAGTTTTAAAATTTCCTTTCTTTTTCTTCTAACTTTGACACATATTAGGTACAATTAACATTATGGATAAATCGCCTAGTATGCAAAATATAACATTTTTCTCTGTTCGTATTTTATGGTATACTGATCATTGTACTCTAGTGTCCATGTCAAGGTGATACATGTAAATTCTTAGTACCGTTTCGCTAAAGTATATAAAAAGACAAAATCAATTAGGAAGTGATGACATGTTTGAATACGTGGTAAAACGTTTACTTTACACAGTGCTAACTATTTTTATCATTGCAACTGTAACGTTTTTCTTGATGAACTTAGTACCAGGGGGCCCTTTCCTAAGTGAAAAGAACCCACCACCAGCCGTTTTAGAGGCTATGAATGAAAAGTATGGTTTAGATGAACCAGTGCCAGTACAATTTAAAAATTACATGAGCCGCTTAATACAAGGGGACTTAGGCGTTTCTATTAAGAAAAAAGGCCGAGATATAACAGATATCATTGCTGAAAAATTCCCTGTATCTGCTCGAGTTGGCGGATCGTCTATAATTGTAGCTCTTACTTTAGGTATTCCTATGGGTGCTGTTGCAGCCTTAAAAAGAGGCAAATTTATGGACAATCTGTTGATGATTATTTCAACATTAGGTGTTGCCGTACCAGGTTTCGTAGTGGCAACTTCTCTTATGATTATTTTTGGAGTAAATTTAAAGATCTTGCCCACCTTTGGGCTATCGAGCCCACAACATTACATATTGCCTGTAATAACTTTATCTTTTTATCCTATGAGTTATATTACTCGTTTAATGAGATCAAGTATGTTGGATGTATTAGGACAAGATTATATCCGTACTGCAAGGGCAAAGGGATTATCTGAAACAAAAGTATTATTTAAACACGCCTTAAGAAATGCAATTCTACCAATTGTTACATATTTAGGACCTTTACTAGCTTATACCTTAACTGGTAGTTTTATTGTTGAGAAAATCTTTACAATACCAGGTTTAGGTGGAGAATTTGTTAACTCCATTACAAACAGAGATTATCCTCTAATAATGGGTACTACCATCTTTTTAGCTACATTATTAGTAGTGATGAACTTTCTTGTAGATATTATGTACAAAATAGTAGATCCAAGAATTAAACTTAAGTAGAAAGGCAGGCATAAACCTTGGAAAATAAAAATAGGAATGAACAAGCTAATGAATTTCATCTGAGTGCAGAAGATTTCTTGCCTGCAAGTTCTGATGAAAAACAAGAAACTGTAGTTATGCGAGAAAGCATCAGCTTTTGGAAAGACGCGCTTCAAAGATTAGTTAAGAGAAAAGTAACTATGGCTGCCTTTATTGCATTGGTAATCGTATTTGTCTTTGCATTTATCGTGCCAAGTTTTTACCCATATACCTACGATCAACAGGTTAGAGGAAGTGAAAATCTACATCCTTTTGAGTACTCAGAACAGGAACAAGCTCGAATCGATAAAGGAGAATCTGTACCACCTCACCCATTTGGTACAGATTCCTTAGGTAGGGATATGTTTATTCGAGTAATGATGGGTACAAGAGTATCTTTAATCGTTGGACTAGTTGCTAGTTTTATCGTGTTAATTATCGGATCTATTTATGGGTCTGTTGCAGGATATTTCGGTGGCAGAGTAGACATGGTCATGATGCGTATTGTAGATGTTGTTTCTACGATTCCAGACATCTTGATTATTATCCTACTCTCTTTCGCATTAAAAGAACCACTTAATAAATTATTTGCATCAAATAGCGCTTTAAGTGGTATAAGCTTATTAGGCCCTAGCCTTGTCAGTATTTTTATTACATTTAGTTTACTTTATTGGGTTAGTATGGCCCGTATCGTAAGAGGTCAGGTAATGTCTATTAAACAACAAGAATTTGTTACTGCTGCAAGAGCTATGGGATCGGATCCTAAACGAGTTATTGCAAGACACTTATTACCAAATAGTTTAGGGACGATTATCGTAACAGCTACATTACAAATTCCATCGGCTATTTTTACAGAATCCTATTTAAGTTTCTTAGGACTTGGTGTATCCGCACCAATGCCTAGTTTGGGTTCTTTAGCATCAGATGCACTAAATGGAATCACTTCCTATACTTACAGGCTAATAGCTCCAGCAGCTGTTATTAGCATCATTATACTGGCTTTTAATCTCTTTGGAGACGGGCTTAGAGATGTATTTGACCCTAAGTTGAAGAAATAGGAGGATAAAAATGAAAAATGAATTATTACTTGACGTAAAGAATCTTAAAATATCTTTTTTTACTCCTGTTGGAGAGGTGAAAGCAGTAAATGATATTTCCTACCAAATGAAAGATGGAGAAGTCTTAGGCATCGTAGGCGAATCAGGTAGTGGAAAGAGCGTTTCCTCTTACTCTATTATGGGGCTTATTTCAGAGCCTGGTAAGATCGTAGGTGGAAGTATTTATTTTAATGGCCATCAAATTGATGAGATGAGCCAAAATGAACTACAAAAGATACGTGGTAATGAAGTAAGTATCGTATTTCAAGACCCTATGTCTTCTTTAAATCCAGTATTTACGATTGGAAATCAAATCGATGAAGTTCTTAGATTGCACAAAAAAATGTCTAAGGCAGATGCAAAGAAAAGAACGATCGAATTATTAGAATTAGTAGGAATGAATGAACCACAAAAAAGATATAGTCAGTATCCACATGAGTTTTCAGGTGGTATGAGACAAAGAGCAAT
>CAZVEI010000004.1:0-624 GCA_964626295.1 uncultured Alkalibaculum sp. | reverse complement strand
ATCGCCATGGCTTTAGCCTGTGAGCCAAAGCTTTTAATTGCCGATGAAGCTACAACGGCTTTAGATGTGACGATACAGGCTCAGATTTTAGAACTTATGTTAGAACTGAAAAGGAAACTAGGAATGTCTATTATTATGATTACACATGATTTAGGTGTAGTGGCAAATATGTGTGAAAAAGTTGCCGTTATGTATGCGGGTAAAATCATAGAATACGGTACTATTGAGGATATTTTTAACAATCCAAAACACCAATATACATTAGGACTTTTAAAATCCATACCAAATATGAATGCAGAAAATGAAAGATTGATTCCAATTGAAGGAACTCCTGTAGACTTATTAAATCCACCAAAAGGTTGTCCTTTTGCGCCTAGATGTGAAAAGGCTATGAAAATATGTATGAATCAAATGCCACAAAACACATACATAACAAACGACCATTACAGTGCGTGTTGGTTATTAGATAAAGAGAAATTTGAAGGGAAAAAAGGTGAGTGACATGAGCGAAAAATTACTAGAAATTCAATCACTAAAACAATATTTCCCTGTTAAAGACGGTTTATTTAAGACGAATTATGTAAAAGCTGTCGATGATGTATCCTTTTATATTAATAAAGGTGA
>CAZVEI010000003.1:21292-24554 GCA_964626295.1 uncultured Alkalibaculum sp. | reverse complement strand
TTGCAAGAGGTAGTTGAAAAACTCTATTTGCATAGTATAAATATGATATAGAACTATATGTGGATAGAGAAAAAAGCAAGTGGAAATTTCTAGATGGATGGAAGGCTGTACTTAGGAAGGAAACGCCTTCGGAGATTATACTAAAAACCATGAAGCCAGGCATCTTTATTTATGAAGATAAAGTGTATTCTAAAAAGAAGCTGTATGGTTATGATAAGTTTACATCTGGCGGTTATGAATTTGACTACCAAGTAGAGGGAAAAGATAAGAAAAAAGGGAAGAATGTTCTGGAGGGAATCTCTTGAGAAAAGTAGTAGTGTGGAATAAAACAAAAAAATCCATGATTTTACCGAGAGTCTATGTAGCAGAACGGTTTTTTGATAGGCTGAAGGGACTAATGGGTACAAAAGAGCTGAATTTAGATGCTGGGCTCCTCATAAAACCTTGTAATAGCATCCACACCTTTTTTATGAAATTTCCCATTGATGTGGCCTTTATGGATAAAGATGGTAGGTATGCTATATAATACATTCTATGGAAAAAAATAAAGTCAGTCCCATAGTGCCTAAGGCTTCTAGTGTATTAGAAGCCTCTTCTAGCACTTTTAAGGGGTGCAATTTAGAAGTTGGAGATATTATGAGTTTAACTAAGACATAAATTAATCGGCCATTATCTCATTTGGGAGGTGATGGGAAAGGAGGAAGAAAAGATGAAAAAAGATTTATTAAAATTAATGGATGAGACCATAGAGCGAGGCGCCTCTGATTTACATATTGCCGTTGGCATTCCACCTATGATCAGAGTAAATGGAAAATTAGAGTATTTATCTAATGAGGTCTATTCCGTAGAAGATACGCAAAACATAACGAAAGCCATAATGAGTGAAGAGCAATTTAAGACGTTAAATGAAAAGGGTGAAGTGGATTACTCTTATTCTAATGTCGGAAAAGGTCGGTTTCGAATCAATGCCTACAAACAAAGGGGAAGCTATTCCATAGCCTGTAGGTTAGTGAAATTTCAGGTCCCTTCATTAGAGGAACTCCATTTGCCAGAAGTAACACGCAAATTTGCAAAGTTTAACAAGGGCTTAGTTTTGGTTACAGGTTCATCAGGTAGTGGAAAGACAACAACCATAGCCTCTCTAGTAGACATTATAAATCACGAGAGAAACAGCCACATTATTACATTAGAAGACCCGATTGAGTACCTTCATAGACACGATAAAAGTATGGTCAATCAAAGGGAAATAGGAAACGATACGGCCGATTATACTTCAGGGCTTCGAGCAGCGCTTAGACAGGACCCAGATATTATTGTCATAGGAGACATCCATGACCTTGAAACCTTGTCCTTAGCTCTCGTAGCTGCAGAAACAGGCCTCCTAGTCATATCAAGTATGCACACTGTAGGTGCAGCTAAGACCATTGAGCGAATTATAGATATGTTTCCACCTCATCAGCAACAACAAGCAAGAGTACAGTTGTCAACAGTACTACGAGGAATCATATCCCAACAATTAATCCCTAGCCAAGATGATGAGGGGAGAATCCCAGCAGTAGAAGTCATGTTAAGCAACTTAGCCATTCAAAATTTAATACGAGAAAGCAAAATCGACCAAATCAACACTGCCATACAAATGAATGGAAAAGAAGGGATGACCACTATGGACGCCTATTTAGTTGATTTGCTAAATAGAGGAAAAATATCGAAGGACCATACTATGTTTTATAGTATGGATCAAGAGAATATGAAGAATAAATTTATTTGGTAGATTTGAAGAATAGTCGAGCGATTGTTGAACGGTTGTTGAACAATTGATGAACAGTTGTCGAACGGTAGTTAAACAGTTGTTTATTGTTATTAAGCTAAAAAGGAGCTGTGCAGTTGTGCAGCTCCTTTTGTCTAAGTGAGAGAGTTTTTTGCACTAAATTTATTTTTAGAGATCCTTCGTCGCAAGCTCCTTAGGATGACAAAAGCAGTGGCTAGGGTCAAATGTGCCTCCGGCACTTAAGAAAAGACCTGTAAGAAAGACCCACAGAACAGAAGAGAAGAGAACCGATCCAAGCCGCCACCCGTGTCACCCTAGAGTGCAGCGGAGGATCTTGACTCTAAAGGAATACCCTAATACTAATCGTGATGCTCTTGTGCATCACCTTTCGTCCTATGAACCGTACCATGAGGGGGATGTGGCGGTGCGTATATGGAGTATAATTTAATTGGTTTATTTCCTGTGTTGATTAAATTATGCCACTTACCTGATGGTATGAAAATAGCGTAATCATCGTATACATAAGCCTGAAAATCTAAATTGTCTGGACGATCTCCCATTCTTACGATTCCTTGACCTTGTTCAATTCTCAAAAATTGATCTGTGTCTTCGTGACGTTCTAAGCCAATGTCTTCTCCAACTCCTATACTCATAAGAGTAGCTTGCAAGTGCTCTCCTGTCCATAGGATAAGTCGAAAATGATTATTTTGTTCTGTGATCTCATCTATATCTACCACATAAGGCTCTGGGCCGTAATCTCTGAGTCTATAGCTGCTATTATTTGGATTGCTATAGGAAGGAAATTGATTCTGAGTGTAATAGCTTTGGTATGATGCTGGAATAGCATGATATGGACATTGATATGAATATAGATTGGTATGATTTGGTCCATAATACCAAAAATCATAGGGTAGTTTTGTACAACAGTGCATAGTATCCATCCTTTCTTAGTTTGTTATAGTTTATGTTTCTATATTTATAATTGTGAATTTAAAATAGATCTTATAAGAATTACTTGAAGATTACAGGAATTTAAATACAAGAATACATTATAAATTTTAAAGTAATTACTTAAATTATCTAATCACTTGATTTATATTTAACATTTATGTGGTATAATAAAAGACATAAAATTCTGACACTGTATAACAGAATTCGCAATCGTTTTATAGTATGAAAATTCTAGTTCCTGCTGATTTGCCAATAAAAAGGGTCAAGATGATGGAATATATATTTTGATTTTAATGGTATTTGTTCTTAATAATGTATAAATTATGTTTTTTACTAATAAATTCAAATCAAATGTGGAAATTAAAACAATATTGTGTTAGAATTTAAAAAGATTTAAATAATTTCAAGTATTACTATATTTATGTATTCGATTTTAAGAAGGGCATAAATATAATAGTAATTCTATCAAACTTTATTAAGGGGGGAAGAGGAATTGGTAGACTATACCAAGTTCAAATTAAAAAGCAAAGAAGAGTTAGCGCC
>CAZVEI010000003.1:10780-21238 GCA_964626295.1 uncultured Alkalibaculum sp. | reverse complement strand
AGGATAGCATATTTGTTGTTGCTTGTAACAAATGCTTCAAAGAATTCCAAATTGATGATGAGTCAGAAATCAATGATTTTGAGCAAATCGCTAATGAACAGGGTAAAACTCTTATAGGCAGTGGAAAAGTTGATTTTCTGTGTAATATGACAACGACATCTAAGGCGCTTCAATCTATAGTACCAGAGGATGCAGAAAATGTATTTGTCAGTTCCTGTGGTTTAGGTATTCAAATTGTCGCAGATCTACTTGAGAAACCTGTTTACGCTGCAAGTGATTCTATTGCTTATAGAGGTCACCATGGAATGGCGTTAACAGATACTCGTTGTGATGCATGTGCTCAATGTTATTTAAATCTTACAGGTGGTATTTGCCCAATCGTCGATTGTTCAAAGAGCTTAATTAATGGACAATGTGGTGGGGCTAAGAACGGCAAATGTGAAGTAGATAAAGATATGGATTGTGGATGGCAAAAAATCTACGAAAGAATGGAAGGCCAAAATCGAGTTGCTGAGTTATTAGAACAACCAATCGAAGTTCGCGATTACTCTAAAATAAATCATAAATTTATTGACGAGTACGTCAAAAAAATTCGTGAGGAGCGCTTTGATGGTTACTATGGTGGGATTCATCCTTCAGAACATAAAGAATACAGTGAGCACATATCACTAATGAATTTCCCAGATCCATTAAATGTAGTTATACCATTATCACAACATGCAGGCGCACCAGCAGATCCAATTGTAGAAGTTGGACAAAAGGTTAAAGTTGGACAAAAAATCGGTGAAGCAAAGGGCTTTATTAGCAGTAATATACATTCTAGCGTTAGCGGTACTGTAGTAGCAATCGAACCTCGATTACATCCTACTGCTGGTACAAATGTAAATGCTGTTGTAATTCAATCTGATGGAAAAAATACTTTAGACGAATCCGTTAAACCAGCAGGCAGTTTAGATAGCCTTACAGCTGATGAAATTGTCGAAATTATTCGTGATAAAGGAATCGTTGGTATGGGTGGTGCAGGATTCCCAACTGCTGTTAAAGCTAAAGCACCAAAACCAATTGAAGTAATCTTGGTAAATGGCTGTGAATGTGAACCGATGTTGACGGCAGATCATCGCGTAATGCTAGAATTTGCAGATGAGTTAGTCTTCGGCTTACAAGCATTGCTTAAAGCTGCTAATGCACCAAAAGGTATTATTGCAATTGAAGATAATAAGCTTGATGCTGTTGAATTATTAGAATCGAAAACTGCAGATATACCAAATATTGAAGTTCTTACTGTAAAAACGAAATACCCACAAGGCGCAGAAAAAATGCTTATTAAACGAATTTTAGGCAGAGAAGTACCTCGTGGTGGGCTACCTGCTGATGTAGGTGCAGTGGTAAGTAATATTAGTACTGTTAAAGCTATTTCTGATGCCATTCAAAAAGGTATGCCATTAGTTGAACGAGTTGTAACTGTAACGGGAGATCGAATCAATAAGCCAGGAAACTACATAGTAAAAATCGGAACCTCTGTAAAAGAACTTATCGAACACTGTGGCGGCATAAAAGGTGACGACGTTCTGATTAAAATGGGCGGACCTATGATGGGTTTCCAACTAGATAATCTAAACGTGCCAGTAATGAAAGGCACTAATGGAATCATCGCCATTGAAAACGTCATAACAGAAGAAAATGATTGTATTAAGTGTGGCCGATGTTCAGATGTATGTCCAATGGAACTTCAACCATTGTATTATCCGAAATATGCAGATGCAGAAGATTGGGCAGGCATGAAAGAAAAGAATGTAATGGATTGTATAGAATGCAGATGTTGTCAAGCTGTTTGTTCATCTAAGATTATGATCGTAGATGATATAAAAGCTGGAAAAAAAGCCATAAGGGAGGGTAAATAATATGTTAATTACCCAACTAAAATCAAAAGACACTATAGCATCCTTAGCACAAGGTAAAACCGTTATTATAAATTGCCATGGATGTAAAGAAGTTTATTTTCCTGAGCACACAGCTGATGAATTCCAAAAGGAACTTTCAGCAGAAAAAGATATTACTGAAATCATTACAAGAGACTACATATGTAACCCAGATCATTTGCGCTTACAACTTGAAAAATACATGGATAAAGTCAAAGATGCTGACACTGTCCTCGTATTCTCATGTGGCGTAGGCGTGCAAACTGTCGCAGAATACTTAGCAGAAAAGAGAGTATTTTCAGGTTGCGATACTTATCCTTTGCCAGGATTTCAGGGAGTTACTCCTCAAGAATTTGATTGCGGTCAATGTGGAGAATGTTATCTGAACTATACTGGAGGAATTTGTCCTATTACTGCATGCTCAAAGAGTTTAGTAAATGGTCAATGTGGCGGCGCCAAAAATGGTAAGTGCGAAGTTGACAAAGATATGGACTGTGGATGGGAACGCATTTATAGAAAACTTGAAAAACTAAATAAGCTAGAGACATTACAGTACCCTGCAAAGGTAAGGGATTACAAAAAACCTTTTGATTTTTCATCTAAAGATGAGAAATAAACACAAATTTGGTTGTTGTATATGCTTTTGTAACTAGCTAAGATTATAAGATAAGGGGCGATTAGAAAAATGAGACTTACTGAGTTATTTAAACAGGGCGAATTTGTAGTTACTGCAGAAGTAGGTCCTCCAAAGGGGACTAATATTGATCATTTAATTGAAGAAGTAGATACCTATTTAAAAGATAGAGTAACAGCTGTTAATGTTACAGATAACCAATCATCTGTAATGAGATTAGGTTCTTTGGCAACATGTAAAGTATTCTATGACAAAGGAATAACGCCAATATTCCAAGTGACTTGTAGAGACCGAAATCGTATCGCTTTACAATCGGATATTTTAAGTGCTGCAATGTTAGGTATTGATAATTTATTGCTTCTAACAGGGGACCATACAACACTTGGAGACCATCCACAAGCAAAACCTGTTTTTGATTTAGATTCTGTATCTTTGATTCACGCTGTAAAACAACTTGAATCTGGTGTAGATCTTAATGGAAACGAACTTGTTGGCGAACCTCCTAAATTCTCTAAGGGAGCTGTTGTTTCACCTTGTAGCGATTCTCTCGATGCTCAACTTGCAAAGATGGAAGCAAAAGTAAAAGCTGGAGCAGATTATTTCCAAACACAAGCAGTTTACGAACCAGAAAAATTCATTAAGTTCATGGAAAAAGCGAAACAATTTGGCGTACCAGTTATGCTAGGTGTAGTTATTCCTAAGAGCGTGGGAATGGTAAGATTCATGAACGAAAATGTAGCTGGTGTAAGTGTTCCACAAGACTTAATCGATGAACTTAAACAAGACAAAGAAAAAACAAAAGCAGGTATTACTGGCGTTGAAATCACTGCACGTATTATTAGAGAATGTAAAGACTATTGCGATGGTTTACATATCATGGCATTAGGCTGGGAATCTAAAGTTCCTGCTATTCTTGAGCAAGCTGGACTTTAAAAAACAAAAAGTACATTAGAACAAAAAAATACTCTCTACTAAAGGATTAATTATACACTTTAGTAGAGAGTATTTTTTTGGGTCGATTATTCCTTTTGTTTTAGATGAATAATATTTATGAAGTCTATATATGGTTATAGTTGACGAATTGAAAAGGATATCATATACTATGTATAGATCAAAAAAACATAATAAAACAATACAGCGTACTTTACGAACTTTTTTACACTATAAAATTTAAATACGGATGATGGAACTCTAGAGCCTTTTTATACTAGTTCTAGTAGATTCAAATACTATTCTTAAAAGATAATCCACTATTCATTCTTTTAAGAGAATCGTAGGGGCGTTCTTTTTGAATCGTTTAAGAGTTAAAAAAACGACGTAAAAAGAATTGTCTTTATGAGTTTGAAATGTAGTTAATAATTCCACAAAAAGCCTTGGCACAAGACGATACAGAGACTTATGTTTTATAAAGTGAGATTTTAACAAAATCAATCAAAACTTGAAAAAACATAAAGATAGACAAAAACATTAAATTTGCACATGAGAATATTTGTATTTAAATGTGCAGAATTATTGACTAATTTTAAACAATGCTATATACTGTGTATAAACAAAAAAAAACATTCTATAAAAACAAATATGCCTCACTGTTTTTATTACTTTACAAAAGTCATAGTTAGAATTGTTATGGTCAAAATTATAACAATAACTTAAATACCACCGTCAAATTTATTTTTTTCTAATCATAAATGCAAGATTTATATATACATATAAGAACAAGAAAAATAGGGGAGCAGTTTAACAAAAAATAATATAGCGATAAGCACATTAAATAAAGAACATAAGCATTACTCTAAAGTAAAAAAGGAGAAGGACATGAGTAGAAATGAAAGATATCCTCTGCAGAATCTCGCTTTGCTGAGTCAGATCGGATTATCAATGTTTATGCCTATCATTGGATGCTTTTTCTTAGGAAAGTACTTAGATACGGTATTTTCAACAGGAAATATACTTTTACTGATTTTCACGATTTTAGGTGTATTAACGGCTTTTCGAAATTTATTTGTAATAGGAATGAAATCTGGCGCAAACCGAAAGGATGATACCTATAAAAGGATTAGAAAATAGAATTATCATAAAAAGGTCTATAATTATAGGAATTTGTCTAGGGGTTCTTTCTTTTTTTTTATTGAAAGATGGAGCTGGTCCCTTTGTTAGAGGGATTGCTTTTAGTCTGATTTATAGCCTACTAAGTTTTCGATTATTAGAATTAACCATTAGAAAGTCTGTTAAAATGCACCCTGAAGCAGCTAAAAAATATGTATTTTCCCAATATAGCATAAGGTACCTTTTAACTGGAGTGGTTGTTTACATATCTCTGACCAATCCAAAAATCAATATAGTAGGAACAATAATTGGGTTATTCATATTAAAAATAGTCATTGTTTTATCCAGTATTGTTTCAAAAAAGAAAGAAGTCAATAAAGAGGTTAATAATGTAGAAGGAGGTGATATATTTGGCAGAAGGTCCTAAGATTTACGCTGAATTACTTGGCATTCAGATTACTACGTCTACCATAAATATGTGGATGGTTATGGCTCTAATTATTATATTATGTGTAGTGTCTACTCGGGATTTGAAGACAGTGCCAGGAAAGTTGCAAACCATTTCAGAATTACTTGTCACAACGATGAATGATATGGTGGAGTCTACTATGGGAAAAAAGAATATGAGCTTTACTCCTTACATGCTTAGTCTTATAGTGTATCTGGCTTTTGCAAATACCGTAGGTTTGATAGGTATGAGACCACCTACAGCAGATTTGAACATGACACTAGCCCTATCAATACTAACCTTTATCCTAACGCAGTTTTTTGCGGTTAAGTCAAAAGGAATTGGTACGTACTTAAAGGGTTATATTGAGCCCTTTCCTTTTCTTCTCCCCATGAATATTATGGGAGAATTAGCAAATCCCATATCTTTAGGTTTCCGTTTATTTGGTAACTTGCTTGGTGGAACTATTATTATGGCTTTGCTCTACGCAGGATTAACTAATTTAATAGGTATTCCGTTAGTGATTCCAATTTTAGGTCATATGTACTTTGACGTCTTTTCGGGATTATTGCAGAGTTTTATCTTTGTTATGCTATCCATGGTATTTATTGCTATGGCCATGGATTAAATAAGTTGAATTTAATCTAATTAAATAATATTAATTTAAGGAGGAATAAAAATGATAACAGGAATAGAAATAATTAAAGCGTGTTCAGCAATAGGTGCAGGATTGGCTATGATCGCAGGTTTAGGACCTGGTATAGGTCAAGGTTTTGCAGCAGGAAAAGGTGCAGAAGCAGTAGGTCGTCAACCAGATGCAGCAGGAGAAATTACAAGAACCATGCTATTAGGTCAAGCTGTTGCAGAGACAACAGGAATTTATGCTTTAGTTATTGCATTGATTCTTATCTTTGCAAATCCATTTATTTAAAAATTGAATCCTTTTACTGGAAAGGAGGTTCATCTTGGAAAACGCAAGTTTAGTTACCGCTAATGTAAAAAACATCATATTTAACATGGCTAATTTTCTTATATTTTTCTTCATTATAAAGCATTTTTTCTATGAAAAAATAAATGGTTTTATTCAGAAGCGATCTGATGATGTATCTTTAGAACTAAAGAATACACAAGCATTAAAAGCAGAAGCAGAAGGATATAAGGCAGAATACTCTGCTAAATTAGCCAAAGCTGAAGAGCGCTCAAAGGAAATCATTGAGGAAGCTGTCAATACAGCGAAAGATAGAAAAAATGAAATCATTGAAGAAGCAAATAAAGAAGCAATGAAAATTCAAGAGCGTGCAAAAGCTGAAATCAATTTAGAAAAGAAAAAGGCTCTAGAAGAGGTCAGAGGAAATATTGTTGACTTAACCATGTATGCTACAGAAAAAGTTATAAAAGAAAGTTTACATAAAGCAAAACATGAACAATTGATCTTGGATTCCATCAAAAAAGTTGGTGAAGTCAAATGAGTTTAGGGGGCAGAAGATACGCTGCGGCACTTCTAGAAATCGCTAAAGAAAACAATATAGTAGATGAAATGTATCAAGAACTTGAAATGGTAGTCGAAGAGTTAACAAAAGAAAAGAAAATGTGGCAGCTTATGACGAGTGCTCAAGTTCAAAAAGAAGAAAAAGAGAAAATTCTTCAAAAAGTATTTGAAAAAAGGATTAATAATTTCTTATATAGTTTTCTAATGGTTTTACTTCAAAAGAATCGATTCTTTGAATTAGAACTTATATCTTTAGCCTTTAAAGAGAGTTATTTAAGTGAAAAAAACATCTTAGAAGCCTCCATTGTTTCAGCTATTAAACTAACAGAAGAACATATGCATAAAGTGCAGAAACAACTTGAAAAGCGGACGGCAAAAAAGATCATAATTAAAAACGTAGTAGAAGAATCTATCCTTGGTGGGTTAGTGATCTATATAGGGGAACAGGTTATTGACGGAAGTGTACGCAATCAGTTAAATGAATTAAAGAAAAATTTGCACAATATTGGATTAGAAGAAACAGAGGTGATCAAGTGAATCTTAGAGCTGCAGAAATTAGCAAAATTATAAAAGAGCAAATACTACAATACGAGCAAAAGTTAGAAGTAAGAGACATTGGTACTGTTCTTCAAGTAGGCGATGGAATTGCCCGAGTACATGGTATCGATAATGCAATGGCTGGAGAGCTGTTAGAGTTTCCTAACGAGGTTTATGCTATGGCTTTAAACTTAGAAGAAGATAATATTGGTTGCGTTCTTTTAGGAGATGATAGCAATATTGTCGAGGGGGATATCGTAAAGAGTACGGGTAAAATTGTAGAAGTACCAGTAGGAGAGGAACTTATTGGACGTGTAGTCAATTCATTGGGGCAAGCCATCGATGGAAAAGGAACGATACACACGAATAAAACAAGACCTATTGAAGTAAAGGCTTCTGGTGTTATTGAAAGGGAGTCTGTTGCACAACCACTGCAAACAGGATACAAAGCCATCGATTCTATGGTTCCTATTGGAAGAGGCCAACGAGAACTCATTATCGGTGACAGGCAGACAGGAAAAAGTGCCTTAGCCATTGATACGATTATTAATCAAAAAGAAGAAGATGTCATTTGTATCTATGTAGCCATTGGTCAAAAGGCGTCTACAGTGGCTCAAGTTGTAGGAAAGCTTGAAGAACACGGCGCAATGGATTATAGCATAGTAGTTGCGGCAACTGCTAGCGAATTATCTCCACTTCAATATATTGCACCCTATAGTGGCGTAACTATGGCAGAGTACTTTATGGAAAAGGGAAAAGATGTACTTATTGTTTATGATGATTTATCAAAACATGCAGTAGCTTATCGTACCATGTCTTTATTATTAAAAAGATCACCAGGAAGAGAAGCTTACCCAGGTGATGTATTTTACCTACATTCTAGATTACTAGAGCGTGCTGCAAAGTTAAAGGATAGCGGGTCAATCACTGCTCTTCCTATTATTGAAACTCAAGCAGGAGATATTTCCGCCTATATTCCTACGAATGTAATTTCTATTACAGACGGTCAAATATTTTTAGAGTCTGAACTGTTCTTTGCAGGAATCAGGCCCGCAGTTAATCCAGGGATTTCTGTATCTCGAGTAGGTGGTGCGGCTCAGATAAAAGCTATGAAGAAGTTAACTGGACCTCTTAGAATCGAATACGCTCAGTATAAGGAATTAGCAGGTTTTGCGCAATTTGGTTCAGACTTAGATGAAGGTACTAAAGCCCAACTAGCAAAAGGGGAACGTATTGTAGAAGTTTTAAAACAAGATCAATACTCTCCTATAAAAGTAGAGCATCAAACCATTGTCATTTATGCTGTTACTAACGACTATACAAAAGACATTCCTTTAAATCAATTTAAAGAATTTGAAAGACAGCTTATAAATTTTGCAGAGGGTCAATACCGTGAACTACTTCAAAATATTAAAAGTGGCCAAGGTCTTACAGACGAGATGAGTGCTCAAATAGGTGAGATGATTCTGAAATTTAAAGAAACATTTAAAGGAATCTAAGGGAAAGAGGTGAAAGTCTATGGCTGAAAATATGAGGGCAATAAAGAGGAGAATTAAGGGCGTAAGCAGTACAAAGCAAATCACACATGCAATGGAATTAGTGGCGTCTTCTAAACTCCGAAAGGCCAGAGAAAAAGCGGAAGCCCGAAGAGCGTATTTTGACGAGATGATTCAAACCGTTAAAGAATTAGCCTCTCATCAAACTGGAAAGCCCACAAGCCCCTTTTTAATCAAAAGGGAAGGCAAAAAATCTCTAGTCCTTGTCATTACAGCAAATAGAGGCTTAGCAGGTGGATACAACAATAATGTAATCAAACTAGCCCTTTCCCATAGAGAAGATAAGAATGATATGAGTTTTATGGTTGTAGGGAAAAAAGGTATCGAATTTTTTAAAAATAGAGATTACCATGTTGTTGACCAATTTGGTGGAAATTCAGAAGAACCTTCCTACCAACAGGCTAGGCAGATTGGAGAAAGGGTTATTTCTCTATTTCAATCAGGAGAATTTGATGATGTATATATTACTTATACAAAATTTATATCTACGATTACCCAAAAACCTCAATGTGTAAAGATCCTTCCTTTAGATAAGGATAGCCTGGGCCCGGCAAGTGATGAAAAAGATAAAAGCATTTCTGCTTTAATGCAATACGAACCTAGTGAAGAGAGTGTACTGGAATACATCATTCCAAAATATATCATGAATACCATCTATGGGGCTATGATAGAAGGAGCCGCAAGTGAGCAAGGGGCAAGAAGAATTGCAATGGAAGCGGCTACCGATAACGCCAATGAAATGATTGATGATTTGACCTTGCATTATAATCGAGCAAGGCAAGCGCAGATTACACAGGAAATCGCTGAAATCGTTGCAGGGGCAAATGCTACAGAATAAAAACGAGAACAAAACAAGAGATTGGAGGCAAAAAAGTGGCAAAAAACATTGGATATATTACACAAGTTATCGGCCCAGTCATTGACGTAAAATTTGAATTTCAAAACCTACCAAAACTTTACAATGCCATAAAAATAGATAACCATGGAAAGACTCTTGTAGTTGAAGTGGCACAGCATTTAGGAGACGACGTAGTAAGATGCATTGCCATGGATTCTACAGATGGACTAAAAAGAGGAGATGCAGCTGAGGATACAGGTGCACCTATTACCATACCTGTAGGAGAGACTACATTAGGTCGAATGGTAAATGTATTAGGAGAGCCAGTTGATGGAAAACCTCCTATCAAAAGTAAATTAAAATTCCCTATCCATCGTCCAGCGCCATCCTTTGAAGAACAACAGACACAACCAGAGATTTTAGAGACGGGTATTAAAGTAGTAGATTTAATTGCACCTTATACTAAGGGTGGTAAGATTGGATTATTTGGTGGAGCAGGTGTTGGAAAAACGGTGTTGATTCAAGAGTTAATCAACAATGTAGCTAAAGAGCACGGAGGGATTTCCGTATTTGCTGGAGTAGGCGAGCGAACTAGAGAGGGAAATGACCTCTATTATGAAATGATTGAATCGGGCGTTATCGAAAAGACGGCTTTATGCTTTGGACAGATGAACGAGCCACCTGGCGCAAGAATGAGGGTTGGTTTGACGGGACTTACCATGGCAGAGTACTTTAGAGAGGAAGCAGGTCAAGATGTACTTCTCTTTATCGATAATATATTCCGCTTTACTCAAGCAGGTTCAGAGATTTCTGCTTTATTAGGTAGAATGCCAAGTGCAGCAGGATATCAGCCTACTTTGGCTACAGAGATGGGTGCACTACAAGAGAGAATCACGTCTACTAGTAGAGGGTCTATTACCTCTGTACAGGCCGTATATGTTCCAGCAGATGACTTGACAGATCCAGCTCCAGCGACTACATTTGCTCATCT
>CAZVEI010000003.1:9823-10770 GCA_964626295.1 uncultured Alkalibaculum sp. | reverse complement strand
ACAGTATTAAGTCGATCCATCGCAGAAAAGGGGATTTATCCAGCTGTGGACCCTCTTGATTCCACATCTAGAGTATTAGATCCTAAAGTGGTAGGAGAGGAACACTATCAAACAGCTAGAGAAGTACAAGAAATCCTACAAAGATATAAAGACCTTCAGGATATTATAGCAATACTAGGTATGGATGAATTGTCTGATGGAGATAAGATTATCGTCAGCCGAGCACGAAAAGTAGAGCGGTTTTTGTCACAGCCATTCCATGTAGCAGAGCAATTTACTGGTTTTGAAGGCAAATATGTGCCTATTTCTGAAACTATTAGAGGTTTTCAAGAAATTCTACAAGGAAAACACGACGATTTACCAGAAGCAGCATTCTTGCTCGTTGGAACCATTGAAGACGCTGTGAAAAAAGCTCAATCAATGAAAGCATCGAAATGAGGGTAGAATAATATGGCGTTTTACTTACAAATCATTGCAGTAGATCGAGTTTTTTTTGAGGGAGAAGTAAATAAGATCATCCTTAAAGGAATTGAAGGAGAATTGGCTGTATTACCTCATCATACTCCCCTGACTACAACCCTAGTAGAAGGCGAGGTAAAGATATTTTTAGAAGATAATACAAAAAGAAGTGCAAGTCTAATGGGCGGATTTGTAAAGATTGGTAAAGAGAAGACTGTGATTTTAACAGAAGCAGCAGAATGGCCTGAAGAAATTGATCTTGAAAGGGCCTTGGCTGCAAAGGAAAGAGCAGAAAAAATGTTCAAAGACTCTAATGCAAACCAAGCTAGAGCAATGGCGGCCATGAGAAGAGCCCTTGTACGATTAGATTTAACAAAAAAATAAATGCTCCTAAAAGAATATTAACAACGATATTCTTTTAGGAGTTTTTTATTAGAAAAACTTTACTTTTGATTCTAGCTTCTGCTCCCTAAGAACCTAAACCAAAT
>CAZVEI010000003.1:7899-9813 GCA_964626295.1 uncultured Alkalibaculum sp. | reverse complement strand
CAAATAATTCAGTGCAAATATAGATTTTAAATGTTATCATTTAAAGTATAAAATGGGGGGGAGATCTTATGGGATTGAACAATAAAAAAGTATACATATTAGCAGCAGCATACGCATTGATCGTTGGTCTATCATTTATGTTCTTAAAAATCGCTTTAGAGTCAGCAGATCCAATTGACTTATTAGCATATCGATTTTTAGCAGCATTTATAGGCCTTTCAATAGCTTACAAATTTAATTGGATTAAGGTCAGATTTAGTAAAGAGCGAATGTTACAAATTATTCCCATATCTTTGCTTTACCCTTTAGGATTTTTCTCATTGCAGGCATTTGCTCTTCAATATATTTCATCGGCTGAAGGAGGCATTTTGTTAGCAGCTTCCCCTATATTTACATTGATTTTAGCCACTTATCTTTTAAAAGAGAAGACGACAATTCTTCAAAAAATTTCTATTTTAATATCTGTAGTAGGCGTACTGTATATAGCCATAAGTAAAAACACCAATCTAGAATTTAGTAATATGAAGGGCACAATTCTAATGTTATTAGCAGCCTTATCTACATCAGGCTATAGCGTCATGGTTAGAAAAATGACAAAGAATTTCAGTTACCTTGAAATTAGCTCCATAATGATTTTAATTAGCTTTGTAGTTTTCAATGTAGCATCTTTAGGCAGTCATGTAGTTAGAGGCACATTAGGCAATTTTTTCGCCCCATTATTCGATCCTAGCTTTATACTAGCCATAGTGTATTTAGGCGTACTCTCCACATTAGGAACGTCTTTTATGAATAACTATATCCTGTCCAAGATAGAAGCTTCTAAAATGAGCGTCTTCGCCAATTTCTCTACGATTATTACGATTATTGTAGGAGCAGTATTTCTGAAGGAGGAAGTATACTATTATCATATAATTGGGTCCATCCTTATTATAGGTGGGATTTTGGGGGGTAAACTTTTTAGACGAAAAGTTTATTCAAAAAAAGAAGAATCCAAAGATAGAATAGATGGAAAAGCGGAAAGTAGAGATCCTTTATCACAAGCTCCTTAGGGTGATATAAGCAGTAGTAGGGGCAAGGTAAAGACTTAAGCTGCTCCTATGTCATTCTGAGCGGAGCGAAGAATCTCTACAAATGAACTATAAAAGTATATATTATATATCAGAAGAGTTTTATCTATTTATTGTTCACTGCCACGCAAGTGGCATATTTGACCTAAAAGGGGTACCTTGGTGCTAGCGACTTATGATTAGCCACTAATACTGCTGTGTTTCTTATAATATTTTATTAATATCTTTCGAAGCATATCTACAGGTATAACTGTAAAGGCTAGGGATAGTACTAAAGCCAACTCTTGAAAAGTTAAACCGGCAGTTCTAAAGACAGATCCTCCTAAGTAAATCATTAACAGTTGTACCATTACTACAGTGCACATAATAAACAAAAATGTAGCATTCTTTGATAAGTTTCCCAATATATTGATGCGGGTAGTTCTCGCATTAAAGCTGTTAAAAATCCCAGCAAATACAAATAAGGCAAAGAAAGCTGTAAGAAAATAGATGGAATCACTTTCAAAGCGGAAAAACTCTTTCACTTTGTCTAATTTTAAAAATGTAATGCACAGCATTGTAGTAAAGGAACCTAAAAACAAAATCTGCTGAATCATAGGCTTAGTAAGAATGTGTTCATCTTGGGTCTTAGGAGGTTCATCCATATACTCACTTAGTGGAGGCTCTCCTGCGAAGGCAAGTGCACCGAGAGTATCCATAATCATGTTAATCCAAAGCATCTGAATGACAGTAATAGGGGTGTCGATTCCGATGAAAGGTCCTATAAGGGATACTCCTACTGCACAAAAGTTCATGGTTAATTGATAGACAATAAACTTTCGAATGCTTTTAAAGATGGTTCGACCGT
>CAZVEI010000003.1:1527-7889 GCA_964626295.1 uncultured Alkalibaculum sp. | reverse complement strand
GCAATGGTCATTGCCATCTCTTTACTAACAATAGGTGCAGTTCTTTCTTTAGGTTTTTCAGCTAAATATTTTTCCAATGCAGGCTCTCCACCAAAAGCAAGTGCTGCTAAAGTATCCATGACAAGATTAATCCACAAAATTTGTGTAATCGTCAAAGGCTTATCAATTCCTACAAAAGGAGCTATAAAATTAATAGCTACTGCTGAAAAATTAATCGTTAACTGAAAAATAATGAATTTACAAATAGAATTATAAATCGTCCGCCCATACAAGATTGCTTTTTTTATACTAAGGAAGTTATCATCAAGAATAACTATGTCCCCGGCCTCTTTAGCCACCTCTGTACCACTGCCCATAGCAAACCCTACATCTGCTTTTTTTAACGCTGGAGAATCGTTAATACCATCTCCAGTCATTCCTACTACTAGCCCTATATCCTGTGAAATGTTCACTAGCCGGCTTTTATCATCAGGAAGAGCTCGTGCAATAACTCGAATTTTAGGCAAAATCTTTTTAAGATCATCATCACCAAGAGAGGCCATTTCTTTACTAGTGAGTATAATTTCATTATTAAGATCCTTTATAATGCCAGCCTCTTGAGCGATGGCAATAGCTGTTTCTCGATTGTCACCAGTGATCATTACCGTTTGAATTCCCGCATTGTGTACGGTCTCTACAGATTCTTTTACTTCTGGGCGCAGTTCATCTCGTATTCCCACTAAGCCAATTAAAGTAAGATCATGCCACTCTCCAGAAGCCGTTATTCCCTGATTGGAAGTGGCAAGGAGGAGAATTCTCATGGATTTTTGGGTCATTTCCTTACATTTGCTTTCAATAAAGCGTTTATTAGCGCTTGTTAATGGTAAAGAATGACCTTGAAAATCATAATATTGAGTGCAAGCTTTCAAGAGTCTTTCAGGGGCACCTTTAACGAGTACAAGTTGGTCGTGGCCTTCTAACTGGACTGCTGAAAATTTTTGAGCGCTGTCAAAGGGAATGGTGTATGTTTTGTAGTAATTGTACTTGTCTGTATTTAAAGGTAAGACGTAATTAAGTAGGGCTCGGTCTGTAGCATTTCCACCAAGGGCTTTTCCTTTTGAAAGAACGCTAGCCGTATTGTAGAAACTAGAAAGTTCTACAAACTCCCACAAGGATTCGTATTGTTTTAGACTTTTCGGACTGGTAAATTCCTTTCCATCTCCAGATACGAATGTGCTAATAAGCATATTGCCTTTTGTAAGTGTTCCTGTTTTATCTGTAAACAGTATATTTAAATTTCCTGATGTTTCAATTCCTACAAGTTTTCTAACCATGACCTGATCTTTTAGCATTTTAAACATATTAGAGGATAAAACCACTGTAATCATCATAGGCAATCCTTCAGGAACAGCTACTACCACTACTGTAACTGCTAAGATTAAGGCGTTAAGTAGATTTTGAAACATAAGCTGGGGAGTAGTAAGCTCCGCTATCATAAGAGGTAACTTAAAACTGTTGTCTAGTACAATATTATTAAATAAATCTGCAAAGGCTACTAATATTGCTGCGGTGTAACCTATTCTGCTGAGAATTTTTGCAAGACCTTCTAATCTAAGCTTAAGGGGACTTTCTCTGCCTTCATCTTGTAGTTCTCGAGCGAGACTACCATAAAAAGTGCCGTCACCTACAGTACAGATCTGCATAACACCTTCTCCTACTGTGGCAATGCTCCCGCGAAAAAGTTGGTTCTCAGCTGTAAGGTCCCACTCAGAGGAGGAGGTTTTCAAAGGTTTTTTCGTTACTTCTTTACTTTCGCCATTTAAAGCAGCCTGGTCAATTTTTAACTCTCCTGATATGATGATGCCATCAGCAGGAATTCTTTCACCAGCCATTAAGAGCACAAGATCTCCTACGACGATTTCTCCGATGGGTACCGATAAGATCTCAGTGTTTCGCTTCACTCGGCACTGAATTTTTTCTGCATCAGCTTGTAACTTCGCAAAGGCAGCTTCACTTCCATACTCTGATAAAGTTGAAACGAAGGTAGCAAGAAAGACGGCTATGGCGATTCCTGCTGTTTCAAACCAATTCTGATTTCGAAACATAAAGATTACATTGATGGCGAGAGCCACTAAAAGAATTCGGATAATAGGATCTCCAAAACTCTCTAAATACTGTTTTAAAAAAGAAGTTCTTTTTTTCTGTGAAAAACAATTATCTCCATACCTATTTCGAAAGTCTACAACCTCAGATGGATTGAGACCATTTTGAGATAATTTGGGTATTTTTAGCTTACTCATAAAGCTCCTCCTTAGAATAATATTCCTAATAGATTTTATTAATGTTGGACAAGAATTATGACAAAAACCTGAAGAAGCTGTTTCTTATGAAGGTGGGCTATGAAAAGTTTAGAAGAAAATGTAGCTTGGATTTACGTACTTCTTAATTCATTAAAGCGCTTATGGCTTTTTAGTTTTAAGTAAAATTAAAAAGGTCACCACTATTGACCTTTTGTTAAGTTACTCGCAACAAAAAAGCCGCTAGTTAACAGCGACCTTTTTATTTTTATAGAAATATGTTTTTATTTACGACATACCACCTTATAGATGAGACAACATACTCTCATCAACTAAAGTCATATAAGTCTTATACAAGTGGTCTGCCATTCGCTCCATATGACCAATTAAATCTACAAATATGACGCCAGATTCTACATTGCATATTTCGCTTTCAAGTCGTTTAATGTGATTCTCAAGTAGGGTGTCATAAAAAGAATCTGCTTGATCTTCTAATTTTCTAATTTCATCTGCCCTAGAGTAGTCGTGGTTTTCAATGCCCTCTATAATGATAGAAATCATCTCTGTAAGAATATTTTTAAACACGTCAATTTCCTTTTGTGATCGTTCTGAAAAAGGTAATTGTCTGTCAACCTTGGTGTGAATATTTTTTAAATATTCTATAGTACGATCTCCAACACGTTCGATATTGTTAATGGAATTTATAAAGGCTGGTATCATGTTCGAATATTGGTTTGTAAGTCCTTGTTTGGATATGTCTACTACAAAAGACGTAATATCGATTTGTATCTTGTTTAAGGTATCCTCATCTTCATCGATTTCATCTAAGCATTCTATGCTATTTTCATAAAGGGAGGTAAGGGATTTATCAATCATATTTTTGACTATACCTAATGCTCTGACAGTCTCCTGTAACGTAGCCCGAAATGCAGCTACTGGTGAGTTTAAAAGATTTTTGTCTAAGTATTCGAAGGTGTCTTCATTTTTGTCTACAATTATTTTTTCTAAAAATGTAACGTATACCTTATGAAATGGTAAAAAGACTAATGCACTTACTACATTAAATACAGTGTGAGAGTTAGCAATTTGAAGACCGATATCTGAACTGCCATTTACAAATTGAGTAAATAGCTCTATAAGATTAATAAAAGGTCCAATTAAAACAGCACAGATTGTCACGCCAATAACATTGTACAAGGTGTGGGCCCAAGCGGTTCTTCTAGCATTGATATTGCCAGATGCACTAGCTAATTGAGCTGTAATGCACGTTCCAATATTATCTCCAAGCATAATGGCAATAGCACCAGGTAAGGTAATAACCCCTGCTTGTCCTAGCATTAGCACTAAGCCAACTGTAGCACTACTACTATGAACCATAGCAGTGGCAATTGCACCTAGTATAATCCCTACTATAGTAATAGAGGCGTAATTTTGGAAGAATAATCGTATGGTCTCGCTCTCTCGAATGAAAGGGACTCCTGAGTTTAAAATTTTTAGGCCTAAAAACATTATGCCAAATCCCATTATGGCATTACCTATATTTTTTAAAACATCTTTCTTGGCAAAATAAGATATGGCAAAACCTAATCCTAAAACAGGTAAAGCGATTTCTGTAAGTTTAAATTTAAAGCTAAATGCCATAAGTTGGGCTGTAATAGTCGTACCGATATTAGCACCATAGATAATTCCAATAGCTTGAGATAAATTCATTAAACCAGAGTTAACAAAGCCAACGGTTAACACCGTTATAGCAGTACTACTTTGAACGAGGACAGTAGTTGCAATACCTACAAAAAAAGCGCTCCAAATATTGCCGGTTAGAACAGACAATATTTTTTTCATTAATTTTCCAGAAGCCCTCTCTAAACCGTCTCCCATCATATCAACTCCATACATGAGAAGAGCGGTTCCACCAATAAGGCCAAAAATAAATTCTGTCATTCATTTCCTCCTAGATTATTTTACTACTTACAAGTAAGTGTCGAACATTGAAATGTTATGTAATAAATACAGAATCATTTTATAATAAGTAGGTTAGTCTTGCAATGAATATTTAATATAAAATAGGTTGAGATTAACATTGCTTTAATATTATTTTTAAATAAAGATATATTTTTATATAGCTTTATAAAAAAAGCATTGAACACTAGGCATATGGGGATTTTGAGAGACGATTCATGAGTCGCTAGAATGAATAATCAAAAAACTATAGAATTATTTATGAAAGTAGTGTATAATAATTTAGTATTAATATGGCCCATTGGTCAAGCGGTCAAGACGCTACCCTCTCACGGTGGAATCAAGGGTTCGATTCCCTTATGGGTCACCATTTTGCATATAAGGACGGTTTTTCGTTTTAACAGACGAGGAAAACCGTCTTTTGTTATATATTATGATGAATTGAGGTAAAATCATGGATTATAAGAAATTAGCAGGGTTGCTTTTTCCAGAAATAACAAAGTCAATATCTTATTACGAGGATACGGTGTTTCCAGATAGGAATTTAAGGGAAGGGGCAAAAGTTACACGACTTGCTCCAAGTCCAACAGGTTTTATTCATTTGGGAAATCTTTATGGAGCTTTCGTTGATGAACGATTAGCTCATCAAAGCAATGGTGTTTTTATGCTCCGTATAGAAGATACAGATGAAAAGAGAAAGGTAGAGGGTGCTGTAGAGACGATTATTTCTTCTCTAGAGTATTTCGATTTAAGATTTGACGAGGGTGCTACAATAGATGGTGAAATTGGAAATTATGGACCTTATTTTTGAAGGAATCGAGAAGAAATCTACCAAACAGTGGCCAAGTATTTAGTGGAAATAGGCAGAGCATATCCATGTTTTTGCTCTGAAGAAGAATTAGCAGAAATTAGAGAACAACAAATACAAGAAAACGTCAACACAGGTTATTACGGTAAATGGGCAGAAGATCGGGATTTAACTTTAGAACAAATTGAAGAGCATTTAAAGAGCAATAAACCATATGTTCTACGTCTAAAATCTATGGGCAAAGAAGAGGACACTTTTGAAATAGAAGATGCTATTAGAGGAAAACTTACCATACCTGTAAACAATCAAGATATTGTCATCTTAAAAGCCAATGGCATTCCTACTTATCATTTCGCTCATGTTGTAGATGATCACTTAATGAAAGTTACTCATGTAGTAAGAGGTGAAGAATGGCTTTCTACTTTACCTATTCACTATGAATTATTTACTCTATTAGAATGGGATTTACCTGTGTATTGTCACACAGCTCATTTAATGAAGATGGATAATGGCGTTAAAAGAAAGCTTTCTAAGAGAAAAGATCCTGAACTAGGCCTAAACTACTATAAAAGCCTAGGTTATCATCCTGCATCGGTTCGAGAGTACTTAATGACCATTCTAAATTCAAACTTTGAAGAGTGGAGAATTGAAAACCCTAATAAAGATACTAATGAATTTGAATTTACATTAGGTAAGATGAGTAATTCAGGAGCCTTGTTTGACCTAGATAAATTAAACGATGTTAGCAAAAATGTCTTGCTTAAGATACGTGCAGAGGAAATCTACGAATTTTTCTTGCAATGGGCTAGAGAATTTAGGGGAGAAATAGTAGAGTTACTGACAACTCATAAAGAAGAAGTTATAAAAATATTATCTGTTGGAAGAGAAGATCGAAATCCGCGTAAAGATTTAATCTACTGCGAGCAAATTGTTGAGTTTATTAGTTACTACTTTGACGAGTTCTTTAAAGTAGAAGATTCATACCCTGAAAATATAGATGAAACTGAAGCAAAAATGCTTTTAAAAGCTTATTTAGATACCTATAATCATATGGATGATCAAAGTGAATGGTTTAATAAGATCCGAGAAATTGCCGTAGCCAATGGATACGCTGCAAAACCAAAAGATTATAAGAAAAACCCAGACCAATACAAAGGTCATGTGGGAGATGTAAGCACGGTTATAAGACTAGCCATAGTAGGTAAAGCGACATCCCCGGATGTATGGTCTATACAGCAGATTATGGGTGAAGAGCGAGTTGTGAGCAGGATAGAAAAAGCTCTGAAATAAGGTGGTAAGGTGATAAGGTGGTAAGGTGG
>CAZVEI010000003.1:0-1486 GCA_964626295.1 uncultured Alkalibaculum sp. | reverse complement strand
CCTAAAAAAGCGCCTTAGGCGCTTTTTTTAAAAACTGGAGGTCTAGAATAGAATGGACGCTAATTCTATATATAAAAAGGACAAAGAGGTTCCTATGGACAAAACTTTTTTAATAGATGTCAAAGATGGCTTTAAAAAAGGCATACCCATTATGCTTGGTTATATGCCAGTATCCTTTACATTTGGCTTAATGGCCGTGCAGGGTGGGATACCTGTGTGGGTTGCGGTGCTTATTTCGATGACCAATCTTACATCGGCAGGTCAGTTTGCTGGAGTAAACCTTATTATTGGGGGTGGTTCGCTCTTTGAGCTTTGTGCCAGCATGTTTGTCATTAATATTCGCTATATGCTTATGTCCTTATCTTTATCTCAAAAGATTGTGAAGTTGCCTCTTATTAAGAGAGCCGCTATTGCTTTTGGCGTTACAGATGAAATATTTGCAGTAGCTTCTTTAGAAAAACAACAACTTACATTTCCATATATGATGGGGTTAATAGGAGGACCTTATTTTGGATGGGCTATTGGAACCCTTCTCGGAGGCTTGACTACTTCTATACTACCGCCTGTTTTACAGGACTCTATGGGAATTGCCTTATACGCTATGTTTATTGCCTTAATTATACCAGCAAGCAAGTATTCTAGGGCGGCTCTAATAGTAATACTTGTAGCTGTAGGGATAAGCTCTTTATTTACATACGCTCCTGTACTAAGGGGAGTTTCTGCAGGATGGGTAGTTATTTTGGCAGCAGTGGTGGCATCCACAGTAGGAGCTGTATTATTTCCTAGAAAGGATGAGGAAACTTGAACAATATATTACTTTCAGTAGCTATTATGGCGTTGATTACTTATGGAATTCGTTTTTTGCCTCTAGGCCTTTTTACAAAGAAGATTACCTCTCCTTTTATTAAATCCTTTCTATACTACATACCTTATGCTGTCCTTGGAGCTATGACCTTTCCAAGCATTCTATACTCGACGGAAAATATATATTCTTCTTTAGGAGGAACACTAGTAGCAGTTGTTCTTGCTTACTTTGAAAAAGGACTTTTGACTGTTGCAATAAGTGCAGTTGCCATGGTCTTAATTTTAGGATTTGTATTTTAAAATATGAAATAATAAGTATAATTGAAGGTTGATGAGTAAATCTCGTTTAACCAGGTATCCTAATACAAGATATGTCAACTCGAATTATGGTATTTCATGTACAAAATCCTCGTATTGTGCTAAAATAAAATGAATTTTAGACTAATAGATTTACGTAGGAGGAATTTATATGATAAATGAACAAGATAATGTGTTTATTTTTAATCATCCAATGATTCAACACAAAATTTCACTTTTGAGAGACAAAAACACCAATTCCAAGTCCTTTAGAGAATTAGTAGAAGAAGTATCTATGCTAATGGCTTATGAAGTTACAAAAGACTTTCCATTGACTGAAATAGAAATTGAAACGCCAATGGCGAAGACAAAGACAAAAGTTTTG
>CAZVEI010000002.1:14195-27291 GCA_964626295.1 uncultured Alkalibaculum sp. | reverse complement strand
CCTTGTATATCCACCTTCTTATTGAACTCTTTGTAGCCAAGCACCAGTGCAGCAGCACTATTTGACATACCTGTAGCATCGATGACAAGTATAACAGGGGTCTTTGTAATAATCGATATATGGGCACTACTACCAATGTTAGAGGTAATGCCAAAACCATCGTAAAGGCCCATTACACCTTCTATAATACTAATATCTTTGTTTTGGCTTGAGTGATCAAGAAGGTAATTGATATGGTTTTCATTTAGAATATAACTATCTAGATTATAAGAAGGGTTACCTGTAACGTATTTATGAAATCCAGGATCGATATAATCAGGTCCTGTCTTGAAAGGAGCTACTGCATAATTTCTCTTTTTTAAAGCTGCCATAATCCCTATGCTAATGGTTGTCTTACCTACACCGCTATTTGTACCTGCAATCATTATTCGATTCATTCATATTACCTTCTGTCTATAAAATTTTATTCGGTGAGAAGTAGGAGTTTCTCACCGAATAATTAAGGAGGTAGTACATTGTAAGTAAATAAAAAATTCCGACACAACGGTCGGAATTAGGGATTCAAATTAATAAATCTCTCTTCCCGCCGAAGATTGTAAAGCACATGGTATCCTGGCTTATGCCTCATCCTCACATCGACCTTCCCAGATTTCTCCAGTGGTATAAAAGATGCTCGTCAGCAATTACAGTAGCGGGGGCTGCAACGGATTTTAACCGTTTTCCCATATATTTATTTACTTTCTTAAACTTTAACATATATCCTATACAAATGCAAGGGCTTTTAGTAGATTAAACAATATAATCTTTTACAAATTCTTTTCTTCCATCCATTTTCTGCAGATTTCAACACCTTCATTGGCATTAATAGAAAATGCATCAGCGCCAATATACTTTGCTGCGTCTTTTGTAATAGGAGTACCGCCTATAATGATTTTTAAATTTTTTCGAAGTTCGGCCTCTTCTATAGCAATAACAGTTCGCTTCATAGCGTCGATGGCTACAGTCAGGACTCCGCTAAGGCCAACGATATCAGGATTAATCTCACGGATTTTTTCTACAAAAGTATCCGCTAACTGATCAATTCCAATATCGTAAACTTGAAAGCCAGCTGCTTCGCACATCCCCTTAAAAATATTTTTTCCTATATCGTGGAGATCTCCTTGTACAGTCCCTAGGAGTATCTTTCCAATGTATTCTCCATCTTTGTAGTGGGAAATATAGGGCTTTAACTTATCAATAATCTCTGCCATAAGTTCTCCAGCATAAATCAAATCCCCTACAAAGTACTTTCCACGATGATAGCGATCCCCCACAATCTTTGTCCCATCCTGGGTATAATTGATGATTTCCCTGGCTCTATCCTCTGTAGGATTTCCTCCTAAGTATTCATCAATTAGCTTAAATAATAAATCCTCATCCAATTCCCCCATTGCATTTTGAATATCCTCTAATATCAATGAACTCCCTCCTACTGTTAAGCTCTAAGTTGTAAGTTCTATGTAATACCTTTATGTCAGCAAAGGTGACTATGATTTTACTTAGAACATACATCTTAGAACTACCTCCTTGGTATCATTATTACCTCTACTCCCATATCTAGTGCTGATTGTACCTTTTCTTGTACTCCTCCTGATGTTCCACTGTCTTTTGTGACCATATACTTGATATCATAATCTTGAAAAATTGTGCGATTCATTTCATAGCTAAAGGGCCCTTGCATGGCGATGATGTTTTTTGGTGTAAATCCTAAACTCTCGCACTTTTCTAATACTTTAGATGTAGGCAATACTCTAATATAGATTCGATCCTTTGGAATCTTTTTAAAAGCTTGTATATTATTGCTTCCAATAGCTAGTAAGACCTTGCCCTCTTTCAGTAAAAGAAAACTACAGGCTTCTTCATAACTATTTACTAAAGTGATATTATTTATACCCCGTCTTTCTATAAATGAATCTCGTTCTACAATTTTTAATGGAATTTTTAATTTATCAGCACACTTTTTGATATTTTCGGTAACTATAACAGCATAGGGATGGCTAATGTCGATGATTTCATCAATATCTTTCTCGGAAATAAATAAAAGCATCTCTTCATCATTCATTTTTTTGCTATTGAGGATTAAGTTTTCGTGAGGTTCATACAAAGAGGCACCATATTCTGTAGCAGTAGACACGATGACCTTTTCACCGCGGTCTAACAGCTCCTTGACATACTCTCTTCCCATTTTGGTGCCAGCAAAAACCAATTTCAAATGCTGTACCCCCTAGGCGTAATGATGTATTTACCATCAACAAAGGTTTTAGAGTTTCCAATAATTACTGTTGAGAACATATCTACATCACAATTTGGCAGCTCGCCTAAAGTAGAAATCTGTACACTTTGATCTTCTCTAAAAGCACTGCGAACAACGCCTACTGGAGTATTTGGGGATTTATATTGTAGAAGAATTTCTTGTGTCTTATTAATGTACTCTGTCCTAGATTTGCTCTTTGGATTGTAAAGTACTACGATAAAGTCTCCCTTACCTGCACAGTGAATTCGATTTTCAATGGTCTCCCATTTTGTCAACCAGTCTGAAAGAGAAATGGTTACATAATCGTGCATTAATGGAGCACCTAATATAGCAGCGCTAGAGTTACCTGCTGTCACACCTGGGACGATTTGAACGTCAAAATCAGACATAGAATACTCTTTGCTGATGATCTCAAGAATTAAGCCTGCCATACCATAAACTCCGGCGTCTCCGCTGCTGACGACAGAAACGATATTTCCTTTAGATGCTAATTCAATAGCCTCTTTGCAACGGTCTACTTCTTTTCTCATCCCATTGCTTACTACTTCTTTTCCTTCAATTAAGTCTTTTATTAAATCAATATAAGTATTATAGCCAATAATAATATTGCTATCCTTTAAAGCATCTACTGCAGAAAATGTCATATTTTCTCTATTTCCTGGTCCGATTCCAACTACATATAATTTATTCATTTAAAGCCTCCTCATTTTTCTTCCACAAAGATAGTGTTATTCCAGCATTAGCTCTTCTGTTTAAGAGACAAGCCCCCCCATAGGATGAAATATATCCACATGGTTCACTTACATTGCCTACTCCAATGGTCTTTTTTACAAAAAGGGATTGTTTGAATTTATCCTCGTGTTTGGCAATTTCACTTCGAGAAATGATCTCTAAGTCTACGCCTAAGCGTTCTTTTGCTTCTAACAAACCCTTTTCCTTTTCCTTTACATCTACAGTTGATAATTTTAAAATAGCATGGAAGCTAATATTTAATTCCTTTAAAATAGCGTAAATAAAATCTATAATTACATCTGCTGGCGTGTCTTTTTTGCAGCCAACGCCAAAAACTAAGTTTTTGCTTATTAATTGTACAAAAGGTACCTTCAAGTCAATCTTGTCTTTTTGAGAGATGATTATGGCACCTTCAAAATCTAGTAATTCTTTATAATCTTGTATTAAGACCACATTGTCACATAAAAGATCTTTGTGGATGAAAATTCCCTCTTCGTTAATAAGGGCAATGGAGTCTCCATTTAAAATCATAGCTGTAATCTCTTTTGCACGAGTGAAATCTATAATAGATAGATTGTGCTTCATAGCAAAAGTATCTACTGCCGTCTTTCCATTTACATCTGAAGATGTAGTGATAATAGGCGCTGCCTTAATGATTTGGCTTAAAAGTCTCGCATCTTCGTTCCCACCGCCAATATGGCCTGACAATAGGCTAATGACATTCTGGCCTTTGTCATCCATTACTAAAATGGCAGGATCTTTTAATTTAGACTGTATATGTGGGCTAATCATTCTCACTACAATGCCACTTGCCATAATAAAGAGAATGGTCTTATAAGACTTATATACGTCACGGACAATACCCTTTAAATCCTCTCCTGATTTTGTCACGCCACTAGTGTCGTATTTTTTAAGGGTGTAGATATGAAAAGCTATTTTTCCTTTACAAAGATCTGCCACTTCCAATGCCCTTTGGACGCCATTTTTACTTACTGTAACAATTGCCCAGGTTTCCAAGCCTATTTTCCTTCCCTAAACATATGTGTAAAGCTCTTATCGTAAAGTTTTGACAGTTCGTATTCATCACCTAAAAAGTCTCCTACTAATATTTGAGCTTGTTTTGTGATGTTTTCATCTGCAACTTTTTCTGCAATGTTTTCTAAAGTTCCTAGGACGATCTTTTGATCTGGCCAAGTAGCTCTTTGTACTACAGCTACGGGAGTAGTAACAGGATAATGGACCGTTAGCTTCTCAATAACCTTTTCAATCATTCCTACAGACAAGAAAATAGCCATAGAAGCTTTGTGAGAAGCAAGCTTTTCAAGAGATTCTTCTTCTGGGACGGGAGTTCTACCTTCCATTCTCGTACAAATAACGGTCTGAGAAACATTAGGAAGTGTAAACTCTTTTTTCATAGCTGCTGCAGAAGCCGTAAAAGAACTTACCCCTGGAATGACTTCACAATGCATTCCTTTTTCTTCAAGAGGATCAATTTGCTCTCTAATAGCCCCATAAATACTTGGATCTCCTGTATGTACTCTCGCTACATCCTTGCCTTCGTTTATTGCGTTTACTGTAACTTCTAATACTTCATCTAAATTCATAGAAGCGCTATTGTAAATCTTTGCGCCTTCTTTGCAGCCTTCTAATACTGCAGCATTTACTAAAGAACCTGCATAAATAATTACATCGCTAGAATCGATGATTCTCTTTCCCTTTAATGTCAAAAGCTCTGGATCCCCAGGACCTGCTCCTATAAAATATACTTTAGCCATACGCTCATACCTTTCTTCATTAAGTTTTAAGTTGTATGTTCCACCCTGCTACCTTACCACCTTACCACCTTACGACCTATCTTTTCGCCTTCACAATGAACACTGGATTTAACCCCTGCATCATAGTGATATCTTTTACAATCCTGCTCTTAGCAATAGTCACTTGTGTGCACTCGTATTGATAACCTTTTTCCTTTAAAACTTGGATAAAGCTGTACAAGTTTTCTATGGTAATAAAATTGGCAACTAGGATTCCCTTAGGATTTAAGTGCTCCTCTGCCCACTGTAAGATTTCGCCTATATTTCCTCTGCTGCCACCGATGATCATTCTGTCTACTTTATCAATTCCTTCAAAAGCTTCTGGTGCCATTCCTTGAATAGGGCAGATATTTTCAACTTGAAATTTTTCCATATTCTTTTTAAGAAGCTCAATACCTTCTTCTACCACTTCTACTGCATATACCTTTCCCTTTTGCGCTAAAAGGGCACACTCTATAGATATAGAACCTGTACCTGCCCCAACGTCTAAAACGATACTATCTTCTTCTAATTGGAGCTTTGAAAGAGTGATAACTCTTATTTCTTCTTTTGTCATGGGCACTTGTCCCCTGATAAACTCTTCATCAGGTATGCCAAAGTAAAATCTTCTTTTTTCATTCATCGGCAATTACCACAACACATAAAGAATCTGTAGGATACTGAGCTGCTTCTTCTACGCTTAAACTGCTGATTTTTTCATCAGTATATGAAAGCCTCTCTCCGATATAAAATCGTTTATGTGTTATTCCCTTCTTCATCAATTCATTTGCCATGTACTTTGGGGTGATCTTTTGGTCTGTGAGAAAAAACACCTTTTTATTTTCCTCAACTAGCTTTACAAAATCCCTATCTTCTCCATGAACGCTGCTGAGGACTGCATCTTGCCAGACCATAGATAGCTTTGAAAAAAAATACGTAAAGGAGCTAATTCCTGGTGTAACCCTTACCTCTATAACCTGGATGTTTTTCTTTATATAAGAAAGCATACTGTGGTAACCTGGGTCACCGGACACTAAAACCCCAATCTTTTTATCTTGATAATTCTTATTTATATACTCTATAAGTTCTTTTAAGTTATTTCGTATAATGAGGACTTCCTTACCAGAGGTAGGTATGCCTTCTAAATTACGCTCTCCTGCTATAAGGACATCTGCTTCTTTTATCTTTTTTAAGCCAGCAGGCAATATGTAATCAGGATGACCTGGACCTAATCCAATGACATCTATGTAATTGTATTTCATCCCTAATCCTCTCTTTACTGTTTATCCTGAAACAGGGGAATCATTTGTTTACCATTTTCATCTACTTTTAAAATACCATGACTGTTAGTGTACATGACTAGTCCGATATTAGTATCGTTATGAATGCGAGATGACATATGATAACGAACTCTTTCTAAGATCATATCTAGAATATCTTGATACAAGGGTTCCTTTTGAAGTAAATCAATGGCTTCATCTGTAGTAATGCACTGAAGTATTTTTCGAGTTAGGGCACTATCCCCACCACATGCCGAAGCATAAGCTCCTAGTATTTCCATACGAGCATCAGCACATTTGCTGTGAGTATTCATGATTCCACCTGCCACTTTTATAAGCTTTCCTATATGGGATATGACTAAGACATTTTCAAAGCTTTTTGTATTTAAGTGTTCTAAAACTTCTCCTATATAATTGCTAATCTTTACGCTGTGTTCTATATTTAAACTTAAATCTTCCCTTGCAAATTTTCGACCATAATTGCCTGGAAACAAGATAATATTCTTGTGGCTATTTTCATCTAATATATTTAATTCTAACTGAAGTGAAGCTACTAATGCCTTTTCACTCATAGGCTCTACAATACCAGTAGTACCTAATATGGAAATGCCACCAAGGATTCCTAGTTTTGGATTAAATGTCTTCTTGGCTACTGTTTCTCCTTCAGGAGCGTATATTTCAATATGAAATCCACCTGTGTAATTAAACTCTTTCGCTGTTTCTTTTGCTGCTTGAAGAATCATCTGCCTTGGCACTGGATTAATTGCGGATTCTCCTACGGCAACAGGAAGACCTTTTTGTGTGACTTTTCCTACACCCTTCCCTCCAGTTAATTGAATTTCCGGAGAATCCATTAATTTAACTTTAGAGTAAATATACATACCATGAGTATTGTCAGGATCGTCTCCCCCATCTTTTATGACAGCACAGCTCGCTGTGTTAGATGTTCTACTGATATCCTTTATTTTTAAGTCTACATCCCAACCCTTTGGGGTGGATATGGTGATTTCTTGAACATCTTTATTAGATAAGAGCGTTGTTATCGCTGCTTTTGTCGCCCCTGTAGCGCAAGAACCTGTAGTATATCCGTACCTAAGTCGTTTCCCGTCTTTGACGATGTATTTTTCCATAAGATCACCTGTTGTTGTCTAGCATATATAGTATGGCATTAAAGATAGCCACACCTATTGTACTTCCACCTTTGCGACCTTCAACTACTACTGAAGGAACATTTAACTTAGCAAATTCTTCTTTTGATTCTGCTGCTCCTACAAATCCCACTGGAACGGCTATGACAAAATCTGGTTGAACATGATCTTCTTCAATCATATTCATTAAAGAAAACAGTGCTGTTGGTGCATTTCCAATAATAAACATTTTAATTTTTTCTTGCTTGCAAGCTTTTTCAATGGAGACTACAGAACGAGTGGTCTCCCTTCTCTTAGCTTCTTCTCTTACGTCTTCATCAGCGACGTAATTCACAAGCTCTCCTCCAAATCGTTCAAGTACTCTTTTGTTAATGCCAGCTTTGATCATATTGGTATCTACGTAAACTTTCTCTCCATTTTTGATGCTCTTCATGGCATTTTCGATTGGGTTATTGATAAACTTTGTAATATCGGCATATTCAAAGTCTGCAGAAGTGTGGATTACGCGCTTAATGATCATGAGTTCCTCTTCACTAAAACGTTCTTTATCTACTTGCTTCATTTCTTCTAATATGATTTCAAAGCTTTTTTTCTCTATTTCCATAGGTTGGGCAATATAATTCGCCATGTAAAAACCCCTTCTTCGTGTATTTTATTTTCAAACTACAACTTATTTAAATGCGCCTACAATGTAGTAAACGATGGTTGAACAATAGTTAAACAGTTGTGTGACATGGTTGGTTTGCTTTTCCCATCCAACGAACCAACCTTTTTTCCGCTTTCAGCCTTCAGCTTTACAGCTTTTTCGCTTCTTTTGCATGCTCTATAAAAATATCTCTTACTTCCTGAATTTCTCCCATACCAATGAGAATCGAATCTACATTATAGCCTTTTGATAATAAGATATTTTTCCAAGAATCTTCTTCGTCGCCTACTAAGTCGTTTTGAATATGATCACCTGCTACAATCATAAAAGGCATTAGTAAAATATTTTTAATAGGATTTGATGCTGTTTGGCTAAAGAAGGTATCTAAATCTGGAAAACCCTCTACTGTGGCAATGTAGACATTAGAATAGCCTTCTTCTTTAAATACGTAATCCATGCAAGAATAAGTAGAATTGGCATGGTGCTCAGAACCATGACCCATTAGTAGTATTATTTTGTTGTCTGCGTCCTTAGGAAATACAGTAGACATTGCTGAAGCTACTTTTTTATAGTCCTCCATACTAGTTAAAAGAGGGCTCCCTATTGAAATGGACTTAAACTTATCTTTAGAATTCAATAGATCATGGTACAAACCCTCATATTCAGAACCGTTAATAATATGAGTAGGCTGAATTAAAACTTCTTCGTAACCTTCACTATGTAATTTTTCTAAGGCTTCTGTTGGATTATTAATATGAGTTCCATCTCTTTTTTTGATCTTATTGATAATCATCTGAGATGTCCATGCTCTTCTAAATTCATATTCTGGAAAGGCCTTTGATAAATCAATTTCTATTTGATCGATGGTCTTTTTTCTAGTCTCATCATAAGAAGTACCAAAACTGACCACGAGAAGGGCTTTTTTATTCATGTGATTTCTCCTTTTGTTATTATTGGCGAGCTGAAGTTTTGCTGACGACCTGAGAGTAATACTCAATTTATCTAGCCTGAAGGGCAAGAGAAATTGAATAGTATTACCCCTGTCAAGGTTGGCGAGATTTGTAACGACTAAAAGGAGCTACAAGCCTGTAACCTATGACAGACCACCTAATTTCCTAATTTTATAAGAATGATTGTGAAGTAACTAATATCTTCTTTAACAAATCCTCTAGCAATCTCCTGGTTTTCGCTTCCGCAATTTGAGATGGCGTATACTCTATCCTGTAAGTTGTATTTTTCAATAGCTGCATTTATAGTCTCTCTTGAACTAAATGGCTTCATGATTACGATGTTTTCAAAGAGCTCCTTATATTTATCAAACTCTTCTAAAGAAGTAATTTGAGTCAATACGCAGAAGGTTTCATTGCCTTGTACAATAGGTACACCTAGTTCCGCAGCTGAAGCGCAGAAGGAAGTAATTCCAGGTATGGTATTTGGTTTGATATTCACTTCTTCTAAGTAGGGAATTAAATAAGAATAAGTGCTATAAACCATGGGATCTCCTAAAGTTAGAAAAGCTAGGTTTTTTCCTTGTTGCAATAATTCTGCAATTTTAGTAGCATTTTCTTTCCACTTTGCATTTAGCGTTTCCTTTTCTTTTTCTAAATCAATCATAGGAAATTCTAACTCTACAATTTCTACATCTTCCTTTAAATAAGGTTTTGCTATATTAAAAGCTTTGCTTTCTTTTCCCATTTTAGTTATTGGCGCTACAATTACATCTATTTTGTTGATAATTTGAATGGCCTTTTGCGTAATTAAGCCACTATCGCCAGGCCCTACGCCAATTCCATATAATTTCCCTAACATATGACGCCTCCTTTTTTTTGTGAACAATAGTTGAACGGTAGCTGAGCAATTGTTAAACAGTTGTTTAATCCACCGTTAATGACGTAATAGATTTAATAAATTATTCGTCTTATTAGTTAGATTGTAGAGATTCTTCGTCGCTTTGCTCCTCTGGATGACTACAGTAGTTTAATAGAGACGGTTCTATGTTTTTCCTACCGAACTACATAGACAGTTCCACTTTCAGCTTTCAGCTAGTTTTTTCATCGCCTCATGATTCGCCTTAATAGTTTCCTCAACATCCTCATCCGTATGTGCATGTGACAAGAACATTGCTTCAAATTGAGATGGAGCTATGAGAACGTTTTGGTCTAGCATAAGCTTAAAGTACTTTGCGTATGTTTCTGTATTGCATTTATTTACATCTTCAAAGGTTTCAACTTTGCCCTTTGTAAAGAATATATTGAGCATGCCCTTTATGCGGTTTACTGTGGCATCTATTTTGAATTCTTGGATGGTCTTTTTAAAACCTTCTTCTAATTTCTTCGCTTTTTCTTCCATATTTGTATACACTTGTGGATGGTCTCTTAGATAATTTAAAGCATTGTAACCCATGTGCATTGCAAGTGGATTTCCTGATAGAGTACCAGCTTGGTAAACTGGGCCTACGGGAGCTAGTAAACTCATAATTTCTCTTTTTCCACCAAAAGCACCTACTGGTAGACCACCACCAATGATTTTACCAAAGCAACTTAAATCTGGCTTAATGCCGTATACTTCTTGAGCTCCACCATAGCTTACTCGAAAACCAGTGATAACCTCGTCAAATATGAGCAGAGCACCGTACTCTTCTGTCAATTTTCTCATAACTTTTAAAAATTCTTTCTTTGCTGGAACTACACCCATATTACCAGCAACAGGTTCTACGATTACAGCTGCTAATTCATTGCCATGTACTTTAAATACATTTTCTAATGTTTCAATATTGTTGTACTGAGCTACTAGTGTGTTTTTTATAGCGTCTTCAGAGACGCCAGAGCTCGTAGGAGATCCGTAAGTTAAAGTGCCAGAGCCTGATTTCACTAAAAGGCCATCAGAATGACCATGGTAGCATCCTTCAAACTTTAAAATCTTGCTTCTATTTGTGTAACCTCTTGCCAATCTCAAGGCGCTCATAGTAGCCTCTGTTCCTGAGTTGACCATTCGCACCATTTCTACAGATGGATACGCATCACATATAAGCTTAGCTACTTTTATTTCAATTTCCGTAGCGAGACCAAAAGTTACCCCGCATTTTACTACTTCTTCCATTCCCTTTGATACGACTTCACTGCTATGCCCTAAAAGAAGGGGGCCCCAAGAGCAAATATAGTCGATAAATTCATTGCCATCTACGTCAATAACTTTGCTTCCATTTCCCCTACTAGCAAATAAAGACGTCATCCCTACAGATTGAGAAGCCCTTACAGGACTATTGACACCACCTGGAATGTATTTTTTGGCTTCATCAAATAACTCTTCTGATCTATTAAAATTCATACTTGATTCCTTTCCTCATTTATTAACTTTCTGCATTATTTCCTTGGCAAAATAAGTTAGAATAATATCCGCTCCAGCTCGCTGAATAGAGATAAGCGTCTCTATTATTACATCTTCACTCATAAGGCCTTCTTTTATGGCCATCTTTAACATAGAGTATTCTCCGCTAACATTGTAGGCTGCTACTGGAACATCCGATATGTCCTTTATTTTTGTAATAATATCTAAATCAGCTAGGGCTGGTTTTACCATAACGATGTCTGCCCCTTCTTCTAAATCTAGTTTCATCTCGATTAAAGCTTCTCTGCTATTAGCTGGGTCCATTTGATAGGATTTGCGGTCTCCAAATTGTGGCGTAGAATCTGCCGCCTCTCTAAAAGGCCCGTAGTAAGCTGATGCGTATTTTGCGCTATAAGCCATAATTGGCACATTTTCATATCCGTTTTCATCTAAAGTCTTTCTCATATGACCTATTCTTCCATCCATCATATCTGATGGTGCAATCATATCTGCCCCTGCTTGTACATGACTTAAAGCCGTCTTTGATAAGAGTGGTAAGGTAGAGTCGTTGTCCACAATCTCTCCTTTAATGAGTCCACAGTGGCCAGTTGAAGTGTATTCGCAAAGGCATACATCGGTTATGATGTATATTTCATCCCCATACTTTTCCTTTAAAGCCCGAACTGCTTTTTGAACAATTCCATCAGGGCTATAGGCCTCACTGCCACACTCATCTTTGTGATTTGGAATGCCAAACAACATAATACTTTTGATTCCTATATCAATGAGATCTCCTACTTCTTCTATTAATAAATCTACAGAAAATCGGTAATTTCCTGGCATAGATGAGATTTCATTTTTCATCCCTTCTCCTTCTACCACAAACATAGGGTAGACAAATGCATCTGTATTTAATCTTGTTTCTCGAACCATATCCCGAACAATCGCATTTGAACGCAATCTTCTAGGTCTTCTTATCATTTTTTTGCCTCCTCATCTAATATTACTTTTAAGACTCCATCTATATCGTATTTTTCTGCTTCACCATACACTTCTAATCCAAAGTCCTTAATGGTATTTGAAGTAATAGGACCGATGGAAATTAGCTTATGATTTTTAAGAATTTCTGCGGCGCCTAAGATTTTTACGAGATTTTTTACAGTTGACGAACTGGTAAAGGTAATATAGTCGATTTCTTTCTTATTAAGAAGGGTTTTTACGCACTCTACATCTTCTAACCCTTCTCCTATAATAGTCTCATATATTTTTATCTCTTTTATTTGAGCTAATTTACCTAGTTCTTCAACTAAAAAATCTCTAGATTCTTTTGCTCTTGGGAGTAAAATTTTGTCCTCAGATGTTAATATGTCCTTAAGTTCTTCATAAATGCCCTCTGCAATGTAATCTTCTGGAATAATGTCTGCATGAAGGTGATATTTTTCAAGTTCTTTTGCAGTCACTCTTCCTATGGCTACAATTTTAGCGCCTCCTAATGCTCGCGTGTCTAAACCTAAAGAAAACATTCTATCAAAGAAAAGTTTTACTCCATTTTGACTTGTAAAAATGAAGTAATTGTATTCTTTAACCTTTTTAATTTCTTCTATTATGGATGGATCCTGGCTTAAATCCTTTATTTTTATAACAGGAAATTCAACTGGAGTGCCACCTAATTCATAGATTTTCTCAACTACCTTGCTACTTTGGCTTCTTGCTCGTGTCACTAGGATTTTTTTACCGTGAAGAGGTTTCTTTTCAAAGAAGTTTAGTTTATGTCTTATGCCTACTACAGGTCCTACTGCTATTAAGCTAGGTGGCTTTATATTTGCCTCTTGGCTTATATTGTATATATCAGTAAGTTTTCCATCTACTAAATCTTC
>CAZVEI010000002.1:0-14185 GCA_964626295.1 uncultured Alkalibaculum sp. | reverse complement strand
TGAAGAGGTTTCTTTTCAAAGAAGTTTAAATCTTCTCTTAATTTGACCACATTCCCTACGACAATAAGGCTTGGAGAAGTCAACCCTTCTCTTCGAGAGATCTCATAAATATCCACCAAAGTGCCTACAGCTACTTTTTGTCGTTCTGTAGTTGCCCAGTTAATTACACCTACTGGTGTAGTAGAAGCCATGCCATTTTCAATAAGACGACTTGTAATGTTTTTCAACTCGCTCATACCCATTAAAAACACTAATGTACCCTTTAGCTTTGCTAGTACATCCCACTCTAACTCGCTGTTTTTCTCTTTTAGATGACCTGTAATAACATGAAAAGAAGAAGCATAATCCCTATGAGTAATTGGAATACCTGCATACGCTAGCCCCCCAATAGCAGAAGTGATCCCTGGAACTACTTCTACATCTACCCCTCTTTCAATTAAATATTGTCCTTCTTCTCCGCCTCTACCAAACACATAAGGGTCTCCACCCTTTAATCTGGTGACAACTTTGCCTTCTAGTGCCTTTTGGCAGATAATATCGTTTATTTCGTCTTGGGTTTTCGTGTGATTGCTGGATTCTTTCCCTACGTATATTAGCTCACAATAGTCTTTTTTAAAGTCTAACAATTTAGGAGAAGCCAATCGATCGTATACAATGACGTCTGCTGCCTTTATGGCGTCTTGCCCTTTTAATGTAATCAATTTAAAATCTCCTGGGCCTGCGCCTATTAAGTATACTTTACCCTTCATAGCTCTTCATCTCCTTTAATATGTCTTTTGCTAATTCCCAGCCTAATTTTTCTGCATTTTCTTTTGGGCCAAAAACTTTTTTCTTAATTAGTACGCTTCCATCTTCATTGCCTAGCAAACCTTCTATTTCCACATTTTCCTCTATTATAGTGCACAGTGCTCCCATAGGAATGTGACAGTTGCCGTTTATACCTTTTAAGAAAGAACGTTCTGCCTTTGCTTGCAAATTAGATTCACTATGGCTTATGCTCTCTACCATTTTATGTACTTGTGTGTTTTCTTCTCTAATCTCAATAGCTAGGGCTCCTTGAGCAGGAGATGGCAATATAATATGGGCATCAATAGGTTCAATGCGATCTTTAAGTTTATCGTATAATCCTAATCTCTTTAATCCTGCTGCAGCTAGTATTACTCCATCTAAATTTTGTTCTTCTATTTTTCGCACTCTAGTATCAATATTCCCTCGGATAGGGTCAAACTTTAGATCCTCTCTATACTTTAATAATTGAAACTGTCTACGCTTGCTTCCCGTTCCAATTACAGCTCCTTGTGGCAAGTCTTCAAGTGATTTATATCCCTCTTTAAAAACGATGACATCTCTATAGTCTTCCCTCTGTGGAACCCCGGAAAACATTAGACCTTCTGGGAGCTCTCCAGGCATGTCTTTCATACTGTGAACTGCTAGGTCAATTTTTCTACTTAAAAGCTGCTCTTCAATTTCCTTTACAAATACGCCTTTTTCGCCAATTTTGTCTAAACTCACATTCTGAATTCGGTCTCCTGTAGTTGTGATCGTTTTTATTTCAAATTCAGTATCTGGATAATTGTTTTGTAATTGGGAAACAACCCATTTTGTCTGGGTTAAGGCCAATTTGCTTCCCCTTGTGCCAACTATTATTTTCATACGCTACTCCTTTAACTTTTTTGTGAAGGTAAGCTGTTACATTTTAAATTTATTTTTTGTAGTTTTCCAACATTTCTCTTAATTCCTCTAAAGATAAATCCACCAAACCATTTAAAATCCGCTTCTTCTCTTCTCCATCTTTTACCCTTTTAATAACTATTTCCCGAATTTCTCCTAATAAGCTTACATACTCTCCAAACTCTTCTGAATATTCTTCTTCTAAGGAGTTTTTTATTTTTTTACTAAGGGAAGGACTTTTTCCAGAGGTGGATACAGAAAAAATCAAATCTCCTCTTCTTACAACCGATGGAAGGATGTAATCAGAATTTTCTCCATCATCTACTATATTACACAAAATACGCAGTTCTCTTGCTTCCTCCCTAATAGACGCGTTCGTGTCTTTCGAATTAGTAGCTCCTACAACTAAGTACTTGCCCTTTAAGTACTCTTTTTTATAGGAATCCTTTGTAAGGATTAAATTAGAAGACTGATCTAAGACGGTACTAAATTCCTCGATAAACTCCATGCCTACTACAGTGACCTTTGCTTCACATTCTAAGAGAGAAACCGTCTTACGATAGGCGATTTTCCCGCCTCCAAAAACTACGACATCCTTATCCTTCATTTCAATCATTACTGCATAATACAAATTTTCATCACATCCTAAAGATCTCGTCAATTACAGCAATATAATCCTCTAATTTTTCTGCATCCTCTACGTTCTTTAAATTGATAATAGGTTTTATGCTCCTTTTAAGAGCTGAATGAATCATTTTTTCTACTACGGCCTTGTCTTTTACAGTAAGATTCGTCTTTCTATAAATATAATCTAAAGATTCCATCTTAATGGTTTCACATTGAGAATTAAGCCTTTGAATTAATGGATCAAGTTTTGCAACATCTTTCCATTTATAGAATTCCTCTACAGATTCATCAACAATAGCCATGATTGGTTTCATTAAGCTTTTTCTGTATTCTATATTCTCATCAATAACCTTTTTTAAGTCGTCAATTTCATATAAGTGAACTCTTTCTAGCTCTCCAACTTCCTTTTCTACATCCCGGGGCATTGCTAAATCAAGAATATACAAGTCCTTTGCCAATTTCGGCATGTCTTCTTCTCGAAATACGGTGTGAGGAGATGCTGTTGTAGAAATGACAATATCTACTTCTTTAAGCAAATCATATCGGTCTTCATAGTAAACAGGACATACCCCTTCAAACTCAACTAATAATTGATTTAATTTATCATGGGTTCGATTTGTAATGTACACTTTGTCTAGATTTTCTTCCATGATGTACTTTAAGGATAATTTACCCATATTGCCAGCGCCAATAATAAGGGCACGTTTTCCTGTCAAATCTTCCATTTCTTTTTTTAACATCTTTAAACCAACGTAGCCAATTGAAGTTGGGTTTTCAGATATTTTAAAAGTAGTTTTAATATATTTTGCCTTAGTAATGGCCTCTCGAAATAATTTATTTAAGAGTTTCCCGCTATGACCTTTTTCAATGGCATACTCTAGGGCATCTTTTACTTGACCTAAAATCTGATCTTCACCGATAACTAGGGACTCTAGCCCCGCAGTCACCTGAAAAATATGATATACAGCTTCTCTATTCTTTTTTATAAATAAGTGTTTCTCAATATCTTCTTGCCCAGTGTATTCTTGTAAGTAGGCGCAAGTAGAATGAATGCTTTGTTCCAATTCTTCACTTGCTATGTAAATTTCACTTCTGTTACACGTAGATACGATAATAAGTTCAGGAACATTTTCTTGGCGCAATACTTGAAAAGTTTTCTCTTTTTTGGATTCTGTAAAGGACATCTTTTCACGTACTTCCATAGGTGCAATGTGGTGATCAACCCCGATTACTGCTACTTCCATTGATCTCCCTCCAATAATCAAATAATTTTTCTTCATCTCTAAATAATGGTAAACCCAATCTTTTATGTATTTTCATAAGCCATGGCTGGGAAAGATTGGCATCTTTTAGTACTTCATCCATGCTGAACAAGTCCTCAATAGGTCCATTGGCAATAACTTGACCGTGATTTAATATGTATCCATAATCGCAAATAGCGTATATAACGTCCATATCGTGGCTTGAGATAATAATCTTTTTCCCTGCCTTTGCTAAAGAGGTGATAATTTCTATGATGCCTTCTGTCATGGCTGGGTCTAAACCTGCTGTTGGCTCATCAAATAGAATAACTTGTGTATCTAAGGCTATGACTCCAGCAATTGCTACTCTTTTTTTCTGTCCATAACTGAGGTAGTGTACGGCTTTGTCTTTAAATTCATAAGCCTTTGTTTTGATTAAAGCATCGTCTACTCTGTGCTTTACTTCATCTTCTGGCAGTCCAATATTTCGCAGGGCGAAAGCTACATCGTCATAGACATTTGAGTGAAATATTTGCTTATCTGGGTCCTGAAAGACTAAACTTACATTTTGGCGATACTGATACATGTATTTTTTATTGTATTGTAGTGGTTTGTCATCAAAAAAAATGGTTCCCTCTGTTGGTTTTAATATACCCATAAGATTTAGAAACATAGTAGATTTACCTGCACCATTACCGCCTATGAGGGCGATAATTTGCCCATGTTCTAGGTTGATTTCTACATTTTTTAAAGCTATGGTATTATCCTCATATTTATAGGTTAAGTCTTCTGTTCTTAGCATAAAGCCCTCCTTGCATATCTTTGGTGCTTCCCATAAATCTCAATGAAGTTTCTTTTATCATTATAATAGATTTTGAATTGCTAGATTCATTATTTATAGCTAATCCTCTATTAAACGTGAAAATCTCCATTGTATAATTTCACTTCTAAGGATACGCTCAATTCCTCATATCTATTCATCATCCTAGTGAAGAGACTGACAATAAGCAAAGATATAGACCTATAGGATGTCCTTAGATTGCCATAACCAAATTTTAAATATATTGCAGTCTGCATATCCTTGTATTCCTCCAAGAACATCATTATAAATCTATAAATGAGCATAACCATCTCCAATACTACTATAGGCATTTTCATACTCTTTAGTACTTTTAATAGTTGATTGATTGGCACCGTTAATGCAAGAAAATACGTACAGGAAAGACATGCTAAAGCTCTAAAAAATAGAATATAACACTGATTTAAAGAAGCTTGAGTTATTCCAATGTAAAGTCCTCCTATAGAAATGCTATAAAGAAAAGCACCTCCATTCTTTGATACAGAGATCAAAATAGTCACTAAACTCAGCAATAAAAAAGAAGAAGGTATTCTAAAAAACTTTAGATAACAACTAAGTTTGATACCTGCAAATCGAGTTAATACAAATCCAATAATGACAAACATACCGATATACATCGGTATGTTTTCATAAATAATTGCTAGAAGTAACAATGTCATTGATACAAAAAATTTAATATTTGGATTTATTTTAGTTAACTTGTTTGTATAAGCGATTTTATCAGCTTGCAGCATTGGTTTTCCTTCCCTTTTTCCCTTTATTATATCCTATGTAATAGGCAATAATTGCAGCACCTAGTGCAGCTTGTGAGGCAAAGAGCAAAGATTCGATTTCGCCACTAGCTGGCTCTATTAAACTACTAAACCAAGGCTCATAGTCAGGTTGAATCACAGTGATCATATCTTCTGCTTCACCATCGGCTCCACCAAACTCAGCATCTTGTACAGCAACTAAAGGCACAATGATTATAAGTAGTAATGCAAGGACTAATATGATTTTAGTTAAGTTTTTCATTTAATACACCCTTTCCTTCATACTCTACAATCTTATCGTATACTAAAGTCGTGATGATTCCCTCTGCTATTGCAATAGGAATTTGAGTGAGTGCGAAAATGCTTAAGAATTTAGCAATAGATACTGCCATACCACCAACTGGATCTGGGAAGGCTAAGCCTAATTGCAAAGAGGTAACTACATAGGTAGCTAAATCTCCTAAAGCTGCTGCTGCAAAGACAGACACTCCAATATTTACATTATTTTTTCGAAGTAATTTAAAGATTCCAAAAGATACGAAAGGTCCAACTACTGCCATAGAAAAAGCATTTGCACCTAATGTGCTAATTCCACCATGAGCCAATAAAAGAGCTTGAAATAGTAAAACGATTACCCCTAACACTGTCATAATCGTCGGTCCAAATAGTATTGCACCCAAACCTACGCCTGTAGGATGTGAACAGCTACCTGTTACAGAAGGAATTTTTAATGCAGATAATAAGAATACGAATGCACCACATAATGCCACTAATAGTTTTTTGTTTGGTTCATTTTTAAATATAAAATTTAATCTGCGCACTCCAAGAATGAAAAACGGAATAGCTACAATTGACCAAAAAAGTGCCCATCCTTTGGGAAGAAAGCCTTCCATAATGTGCATCGCCTGTACGTCTTTTACGCTAAATAGAACTAAAGAAATAAGCGCGTACATAAAAATGCCTGTGTTCATTTTTTTGAATTTTAATTTTTTCATTAAAATCCTCTCCTTTTTTTATTTAAAGCGGAGGAGGCTCCTACATATTTTTAGGTTTTAGAACCTAAGAAATTTAAGGAATCTTTTCCACCTCAAAATCGGTAAAGCCAATTTTGAGGTGGCGACGCTCGCTAAATGAAAGTATTTTTTGCATTAGTAGCATTCGCCAAATGAAAGCAAGCTTATTTATCTGCCCTGTTATTTGTGTACTAAGCAAAATAAGTTTTGCTTGACTCATGTGTTTGAAAAAATTCTTTCGGTTGCCTCGCTGTTTCGCAAACAAAAAACCAGATCTACGTGAGATCTGGTTAATAAAAACAATGTTATCCAATTACGGTAACAAACCTCCCTCCGAAGCTTTACACATTCTTCAATCTAGGCAGGTCTCCTGACTTTGAATCATCCTACTTCCCTAATCCTTCCCACATCAATACGTGATGTAGTGGAGTTGCATAGGGGTTCGTCATCATTTACAGTAACGGGGGGCTGTAGAGGAATTACACCTCTTTCCCATTTAATCATAATAAACCTAAATTTGCATTATTCAGTTGTGATTGTCTTTATAGTAACATAAATACTTTTTGTAGGCAAGTAATTGTTTTCAATAGACTTGATTTTATGCAAAAATAAACAAATTGACGCAAGATATCGCGGTGTGTTAATATTGTTATCGCAATATATAGGCTTTTCCCGTACTTAAAAAGAACAGTATAATTAGTTAATAGTTGTTTTCTACAATTTAAAAGTTAAGAGAAACAAATGAAGGAGAATAGCAATGATAACAAAAATCGTAAAACGTGATGGCAGAGAGCTACCTTTTAATTTAGAAAAGATCTCTAATGCAATCTTTAGAGCAGCAAGTGCTAAAGGAGGGAGGGACTATAGTACTGCCCTTTCTTTAGCTGAAGACGTAGTTGAGTACATAGAAGAAAACATTCGTGTAAAAGTACCTACTGTGGAAGATATACAAGACGCCGTAGAAAAAGTTCTCATTGAAAAGGGCCATGCTCGAACTGCAAAAGAATATATACTTTACAGAGCCGAAAGAACTCGAGTACGAGAAATGAATACCCGGTTGATGAAGGTGTACAGTGATCTTACCTTCAAAGAGGCTAAAGACAACGATATGAAGCGGGAAAACGCAAATATTGATGGAGATACTGCAATGGGTACTATGCTTCGATACGGTTCTGAAGGTGCAAAGCAGTTTTATGAGATGTTTATATTAAACCCTAAACATTCTAAAGCTCATAAAGAAGGCGATATTCATATACACGATCTGGATTTTCTTACTCTCACCACTACTTGTTGCCAAATCGATATTGAAAAACTGTTTCAAGGTGGCTTTAGTACAGGACATGGATACATAAGGGAGCCAAATAATATTCAAAGTTATTCTGCTCTAGCCTGTATCGCCATTCAATCCAATCAAAATGATCAACACGGTGGTCAAAGTATACCCAATTTTGATTATGGAATGGCTCCAGGTGTGCGAAAGAGCTATAAAAAACTTTATCTGCAAAATTTATCAAAATCTTTAGAGTTATTATTTAATAAATCTGATGTTTGGGATATTGTTCTAGAAATCAGCCAAAAGATTGAGAGCACATACACACTTATTCCAACTATGAGCAATTACGAAGATTATCAGAATTATGAAAAAAAGCTACTAGAGGAGCACTTTACAGATCAAGAGCTCATTATAAAAGCCCAAGCTTTTACTACGGTAAATGCGGAAAAAGAAATAGACAAGACTACTTATCAAGCTATGGAAGCCTTTATCCATAATTTAAATACTATGCACAGCCGAGCTGGGGCTCAGATTCCTTTTAGTTCTATCAATTATGGCATGGATACATCCGCAGAAGGAAGGCTTGTAATTAAAAATTTACTACTAGCAACAGAAGCAGGACTAGGCAATGGAGAGACACCGATCTTCCCTATTCATATCTTCAAGGTAAAGGAAGGCGTTAATTACAATTTAGGAGAACCAAATTACGACTTATTTCAATTAGCTTGTAGAGTCAGCGCTAAAAGATTATTTCCTAATTTTTCTTTCCTAGATGCTCCTTTTAATGCAAAATATTATAAGGAGGGCCATCCAGAAACAGAAATCGCCTATATGGGTTGTAGAACTAGGGTTATAGGCAATACTTATGACTCAGAAAATGAAATTGTCTACGGAAGAGGAAATTTAAGTTTTACTACCATTAATTTACCAAAAATTGCCTTAAAGGCAAATGGAAATATCCTAAGCTTTTTTGAAGAATTAGATTGTCTTTTAGATGTGGTTATAGAACAACTTTGGGAAAGATTTGAAATTCAAGCGAGAAAAAAGGTAAAGAATTATCCTTTCTTAATGGGGCAAGGAGTATGGATAGGCTCAGACCAATTAGAGTGGGAAGATGAAGTGCGAGAAGTATTAAAGCACGGTACACTCACTGCTGGCTTTATTGGCTTAGCAGAGTGCTTAAAATCACTAACTGGCAAGCACCATGGTGAAAGCGAAGAGTCTCAAGCATTAGGCTTAAAAATTATAGGTCATATGCACAGGAGAATGGATGAAGAAAGTGAAAAGCGCAAGTTAAACTTTACTCTAATTGCCTCACCTGCAGAAGGGACAGCAGGGCGTTTTGTAAAAATGGACAAAAAGACCTTTGGAATCATCGAAGGGGTTACAGACAGAGAATACTACACAAACAGCTTCCACATACCAGTTTACTATGAAATCAGCGCCTTTGATAAGATTAGACTAGAAGCGCCTTATCATGAACTGACAAATGCAGGGCACATAACCTATGTAGAGCTAGACGGAGACCCTTCTAACAATCTAGCCGCCTTTGAAAAGGTAGTAAGAGCCATGAAAGAAGCGGGCATTGGTTACGGCTCCATCAATCACCCCCTAGACCGAGACCCCGTATGTGGATATAGCGGAATTATAGGCGACGCTTGCCCAGCTTGCGGTCGCGAAGAGGGCAATATAAAATTCGACCGAATCCGAAGAATCACAGGCTATTTAGTAGGAACATTAGACCGATTTAATGATGCGAAAAAGGCGGAAGAACACGACAGGGTGAAACACTTATAAAGTGTTAAATCGTAGGTTGCGGGTTTGTAACTCCTTTTAGTCGCTACAAAGCTTACTGACCACCTTATTAAAAAGGAGCTTTTTATGAACATTCGCGTTACTGGTATTGTAAAAGAATCTATCGTCGATGGACCTGGAATACGATATGTAATTTTTGCACAGGGGTGTAAACATCATTGTCCTGGTTGTCATAATCCTCATACTCATCCTTTTGATGGTGGGTACATGGTTGATATTAATACGATCCTAAAAGAAATTGCTTCAAATCCACTTTTAGATGGAGTTACTTTTAGCGGTGGAGACCCTCTAGAGCAAGGGGAAGAATTTTTGGATTTGACTAAGAGAATAAAAACAAATTCTAATCTTACTATTATGATTTATACAGGGTATACCTACGAAAATATTTTACAGTCAAACAAACTACCTTGGGGAGAGCTTCTGGATTTATGTGATATTCTAGTTGATGGACCTTTTGTAGAAGAGGAAAAAGATTATCACCTCGTCTTTAAAGGCTCAAAAAACCAAAGGATCATCGATTTACAAGAGAGCAAAAAAGAAGGTCGAATTATTCTCATGGAATAATTCGACCTTCTCCTTTATTTATACAGCTATCCCTTCAACCAACAAATCCAAATCCTCTTCGTTTAAGGTCTCTTTCTCTAGAAGTTCCTCAGCAAATAGATTCAATAGATCTATATTTTCCTTCATCATCTCCTTTGTCTCTTGGTATAAAATCTTTATATGATCTCTACATTTTTCTATTACTACTGGATCTGGGTTCATAGAAGCTGCATCATAATTAAATAAACCTAGCTCTTCATCCATTCCAAATTTTGATACGTATTCTTTAACAAGTTGAGATGCCTTTTCAATATCATTTGAAGCGCCTGTAGTAATATTGCCTTCCCCAAAGATCAACTCTTCAGTGGCTCTTCCTGCTAGTAGAACTTTTATATCGCAAAGAATGCTATTTTTTGTTCTATACTGCCTATCCTTTGGAATGCTCATACTAAACCCACCAATACCCTTAGTACTTGGTATAATAGTTACTTTGCTTACTGTATTTTCTGGTTGTAGTAGTTTTGTGGCTAATGCGTGACCGCTCTCGTGATAAGCAGTTACCTTGCGATCTTCTGTACTTATGGTGCTCAGGTCTTTCTTCGCAGATCCTGCTATAATCGTGTAATAAGCTTCATCAAAATCCTCTGGTGAAATCTCTTTTTCGTTTTTATTGGCTGCGATAATAGCTGCTTCATTGGCTAAGTTTTCAAGCATGGCACCGCTAAAGTAAACAGTCTCTCTAGCTAACTTGTCCATATTTACTAAATTATGTACTGGTTTGTCTTCTAAGTGAAGATTAAGTATTCTCTTACGGGCTTTAATATCTGGTAAGCCCATCTCAATTAATCGATCAAATCTTCCAGGTCGCACCAAAGCCTCGTCTAGTGTTTCTAGGCGATTGGTAGCTGCAATGATTACAATACCGCTGTGACTATTAAAACCTGACATTTCAGTAAGTAAGGCATTTAAGGTTTGATCTCTTTCATCATTTCCTTGGGTAACTCCATTGCCTCTCTTTTTTCCAATTGCATCGATCTCGTCAATAAAGATTACTGCCTTTTTTACTTTTTTTGCCTTTTGAAAAAGCTGACGGATTCTGCTTGCGCCCACACCTACATACATCTGCACAAAGTCAGAACCAGATACTGCATAAAAGGGAACTCCAGACTCACCAGCTATAGCCTTAGCCATTAGAGTCTTTCCTGTTCCTGGAGGTCCATACAACATTATACCTCTAGGCATTTTAGCTCCAAGTTTAGCGTACTTTTCAGGCTCTTTGATAAAGTCAATAATATCCTTTACCAGTTCCTTTGCCTCATCATTTCCTGCAACGTGCTCAAAAGTACAGGTAGACTTACTTCCTAAATTCTCATCATTACTATTAACGACTTCTAACTTATCTTTTCCCATGTTTTTTTTCATATAGTAAATAGCAAAAGCGCCAATGGCAACTAGCCCTAAGACTTGTACAATAGTGTCTGTAACAATTCCTACATTCTCATCTATATTAGCTCCGTTTAAGAGAAAATACTCTCTCATGGAGTCACTTTGAGGGTTCGTAGTCTCATAAACTGTTCCATTTTTTAAACTTACAGTCAATAAACTTTCGTCTTTTATCTTAATTTCTTGAACTTTTCCAGACTCTAAATCTTCTACAAAGTTTGTATAGTGAATGCTTTTAATCTTTGGTCGATTTATGTAAATACCTATACTCAAAGCAATGAAAATTACCAATACCAGTGATGCCACAATATAATGTCTCTTTTTCATATACGCCTCCTTAGGTAATTCTAATTACTCTACTAATAGTATAACAATTCTAATAAATCAAATATAGTGACAATAGTTGGAATCGTATTAACAATAGTTAAACTATTATTTAAAACATTCTCTCACCTATTGGCGCCAACATGCAGGCCAATCATCTAGAGGATCTTGCGACAAAGGATCTAGCCTTTCTTAATGAGAATTTCTTTTAGAATATCATCATAAAAACGCATGTATAATTCATAAGAATTGTACTTGCTAAAAACCACTTTTCCGCCTTCTCCATCATCTCCTACATCAGATTGAGATAAGTTCAGGGTTTTTAATGCTTCTTTTAAAGACATATCTATTTTAACTCCATTATCTAATTCTCCTTCATAGATTAAAACAGAAGTAATCATATTTACGTCAACGCCAAACCCTACTCCTAGTTCCTCATAGTAATGAATATCTCCTCCGTACATTCTAAATACTAAGCTAGCCTGCCCATATAAGGACTCCACCTCTTGTTGCGGTTTGTCAATAAGTTCTAAATAGGAATTTAATTCTGATTTTGTTGAGCTCAGCTCAGCAGATTCTTGAACTTCTTCCGTGATGTTTTTGTCAGCAGTGGCTTTTTTATCAATCGAAGTATTCTCTTTGATAGCCTTACTCCCTTCCCCAGTAATACTAACTACATCTTGTGATTTTTCAGAACATCCAAACATAAAAAATGAGCACAGTAATGCGAGTATTAAGATAAATTTTTTCAAATTTATACACCCCTTTTTCCTGTACTCATTATATGCACTGAATTATGAAATTATGTTAAAAACCGTATTCTCTTAGATATAATACATAATCACGTCAGAATCTTTTTTGTATTCGTTTATTAAATCTTCTAAGGTAGTACTATCCACTACTGAATTTACACTCTCATCGATTTTATCCCATACGTTTTTCCTAATACATTTTTCTATTTTATTGCTTTCACTTTCATTAGACGAGCTTACCACAGATAAACTTCCTTCAAGAGCTCTTAGAATTTCCCCAGCAGTAATTTCAGAAGGGTCTTTAGCTAGTTCATAGCCCCCTTGGGCTCCTTTTACGCTTTTTACAATGCCTGCTTTTCTCAATGTTGAGAAAACCTGTTCTAGATAGTTCTTAGAGATGTCCTGTCTTTCTGCAATATTTACTAAAGAAACATGCTCTCCATTAGAATTTAGCCCTAAGTCAATAATTGCTCGTAGGCCATATCTCCCTTTTGTAGATATTTTCACTTTCTTCACCTCCTAAACCTAGTTATCATATCTGATTTATAATATAAATATAAAGGATATTGGACTTTCTGTCAAATTCCCACGAACCCCTTTATTCCTATTATAAATATAAAGGAGTTTAATTATGATATACTTGTATTACAAAATATTTCGTCTTTGAGGTGGTAAATATGACAACTAAGCTGATCATTTTTGATTTAGATGGTACCTTAGTAGATTCATTAGAAGGAATTGCATTTTCTATGAATCAAGTTTTAAAACAAAATAATTTCAAAACATACCCTACTTTAAAATACAAGGAATTTGTAGGTAATGGCATTAAACATTTAGTATTTAGGGCTCTTCCTAAAGAGTATAAAGACCCAGAATCTGTAGAAAAATATTACACCATGATGAACAAAACCTATGGCAAACACTACGCAGCAGGCATGGACCTTTACCCAAATATAGTTAGAGTACTGGATGAAATCACAAATTTACGTATCCCCTTAGCAATCAACACCAATAAAAATCAGGATGTAACAGATTTTATCATCAACGAATACTTAAACAAGTGGAATTTCATTAAAGTCATTGGTTCTCATGGGGATTATGAAAGAAAACCCGACCCAAGTGGCGCTTTAGCCCTGGCCAAGCTAGCAGGAGCAAAACCAGAAGAATGCATTTACATAGGAGACTCAGAAGTAGACATTAAAACAGCTAAAAACGCAGGTATGAAATCCATTATAGTAACATGGGGTTTCCGAGACAAGGACTACCTGCTAACACTAGACCCTGAAATCGTAGTAGACCATGCGGAAGATATACTAAAGTACATAGAATAACGCATTCAGTCGCTAGTCATCAGTCACTATTTTCTAGCATTAAGGTATTCCTTTGGGGCCGAAAACAACCCTTGCATTAAAAATGGCTAGGGCTTTACACTTAGAAAAAGCTTAGACGTGTATGCCTAAGCTTTTTCTATATTATATAATATTCTTCACATTACTCAAATTAAAATGAGTAGCAGATCATGTCAAAGTGTAGCATTCAGCCACCAGCACAGCGGTGGCATTATGGTTTTGCTGATCACCTGACCACCCTAATTAAATTAGAATGTTGGCACCACAGAGCCCACATACTTTTCTTGAATAAACTCTTTTACTTTCTCTGATTGTAATGCTTCTACAAGAGCTTTTAAATCTTCTCTTTCTTCGTCTCCTTGGCGTACGGCTATAATGTTTGCGTAAGTAGTAGCAGCTAAGGAGTCTTTTTCTTCTTTAACTAGTGCATCATTTTCTACATCTAATCCTGCTAGTAGAGCGTAATTTCCATTGACCACTGCCATATCTACGTCTTGTAACATTCTAGCAACTTGAGCTGCTT
>CAZVEI010000001.1:32074-40114 GCA_964626295.1 uncultured Alkalibaculum sp. | reverse complement strand
ATAAAATCACCGGGAATTAAACAAAAAATAAAGCGAGATGAAGTATGGAAAAACCGGCGAGTTGTATAATTAAATGAAACAAAACTAAATAAATAAAGCTCATGAGAGCTTCTCTGTTATAATGTTAATCACCACAATAAACAGAAACGGAGAAGATCATGAGCTTAGTATATTGTATCAGAACTCGTCAAAAAGGAAAACACCTAACATTTGAAGAACGTGAAGAATTAGAAGCAATCGTCAATAAAAATAATGCTGCATCTAAAAAGGAAAAAATGAGCCAGCGTAAAATGGCTCAGCGAATGGGTGTTAGCCCAGCTACATTAAGCCGCGAATTGAAACGCGGAAAGGTAGTATTGCGAGATTCTGAGTGGCGTGAGGTGGTTAGTTATTCAGCTATAAAAGGACAAGAGGATCATGATGAGAAGGCAAGCACAAAAGGACCTCATTTGAAGATTGGTAAGAATTATGAGTTAGCTGAGAAGATTGAAGACTATATCCTCAAGGAGAACTATTCTCCCTATGCTGCTATTGAAAAACTGAAGGATGATCCAAGCTATTGTGAAACACCAATATCTGTGCGTACTCTCTATAATTATATTGACCAGGAATTCTTACCCAATGTCACAAAAAAGGATCTACCGCGCAAAGGAAAAAGTTCAAAAGGAAAATATACTCGAGTAACGAGGCGGATAAGAGATGTTGACGCCAAGCGCATAGATGATCGCCCGGAGGAAGCCCATGAAAGAAGTGGACTCGGTCACTGGGAGATGGATTGTATCGAGTCGGGGCGTGGAAAAGGTAGGGCTTGCCTACTTGTGCTCGTTGAGCGAAGAAGCCGAAAAACACTGATGTTTAAATTACGTTCCCAAACACAAAAAGAAGTACAGCGACGATTGGATCAGTTCGAAAAGAAGATAGGAATAAAGCGCTTCCGTGCTATGTTTAAAACGATAACTGTGGATAACGGCAGTGAGTTCCTGGATTGGCGAAACATAGAACGCTCATATGTAAGTAGGCAAGGAATACTACGCACTCAGATCTACTTCTGTCATCCTTATCATTCATGGGAAAGAGGAACAAATGAGCAGGTAAACGGCCATATACGACGGTTCGTCCCTAAAGGGTGTGCAATAGCAGAATACAGCACAAAAGAGATCCTAGAAATACAAGAATGGTTGAATGATTATCCACGCAAAGTATTGAATGGGAAAAGTGCAAATGAAGTAGTAAAGTCGGAATTAAGCAAATGTGCATGATGATAAAGAAATTCTCCCCCAGGAGAACAGATATAAACTGATGCAGAAAATTTTGCAAACAACTAAACAACAACATATTTTAACAGAGATAAAAAAGTGTTTCATTTTAACTTGCAATTAGCGAACTGTTTAACTACTGTTCATTTGCTTAGAACTTAAGTACTTATTATGTTATAATAAAGAGATACATACAACACAAAATAAGGAGGTCTATATGGATCTTAAAAAATTTCTTATTGAAGACGGTGTAAGTCCTAAACTACTTGATGACGTGGATTATTTTAAACGTTACCATAAAGTGGATTCTAATGTCATAGATCGAATCCCTAGCCTTAACAATTATTTTTATGGAAAAGAGATTTGGGAGATGGTTATTGCTGCATTATTAGAAGGAGAACATGTTCTCTTATCTGGACCTAAGGCTACTGGAAAAAATCTCTTAGCCGATAATGTTTGCTGTTTATTTGGTAGACCACAATGGAATGTATCTTTTAATGTAAATACAGATAGCGCCAATCTAATTGGTACAGATACCTTTAAAGATAATGAAGTGAAACTTCGTAAGGGTCCAGTATATCATTGTGCTACCTATGGTGGATTTGGCGTCTTTGATGAAATCAATATGGCTAAAAACGATGCCGTTGTAGTTTTGCACTCGGCTCTCGATTATAGAAGGATTATTGATATACCTGGTTATGAAAAGATTGAACTTAATGATGCTACTCGCTTTATTGGGACTATGAATTACGATTATGCAGGGACAAAGGATCTAAATGAAGCTCTTGTATCTCGATTTTTAGTCGTAGATATCCCTAAAGTAGACGAAGCAAAGCTAATGAAGATATTAAAAGACGATTTCGCAGATGCTGATGAAGAAGTTTTAAGTCAATTTATTGGAGTGTTCATAGATTTACAATTAAAGTCAGAAAACGGTGAAATCTCAACAAAGGCAGTTGATTTAAGAGGGTTAATTGCTTCTTTAAAGACGATCAGACGAGGTCTGAGACCTAGACTAGCCATACAAATGGGCATAACTGGAAAGACTTTTGATGAATACGAAAAGGAAATAGTGGATGATGTAATTCGAACGAGAATACCTGAAACTTGGGCAGTAGAGGACGTGTTTCCTTCTAGATAGGAGAAATGATCATGGAATGGGAATATAATGATTATGAATTAGACAATAGACTTAATAACATGATGTGGACGATATCAGAGGATTATGCGGAAGAATCCGATGATTTAAAGAGGTATGCAAATGTATCTAAGGATTTAGCTATATACTTTGCAGTAAAAACCGGTGCTCGAAAAAAGTATGTAGACTGGTTGACAGTAAAAAAGTATATCTCCTATAAAACGAAAAGAGGCATAAATCCCGATATTCTTATCCCCTTTGCAGAAATTTGCTTAGACATTATGGTTGAGGATAAATTGATTGAGCAACGTCCGGGAGTTAAGGATATAAGAAACAAGGGGTACGAAGAGTTATTAAAACAATTCTTAAAAACACATTCTTCTACAATGATGGAGAAGATTCGCTACGCTTGGGTATTTGAGCAAATGGGTAAAAGCGTACAATTTGATCGACAAGTGCGAGGGATTTTGAAAGACATGTTAGAATGTAAAAACGCTTCTACTACAAAAGAAGTGATCGTACTCATGGATAAAATTTATACAAAACATTTTAGCCAGGAAGAGGATTATCTCGTTGAAGTGGAAGAACAGCTTATTGAACAAGTACAACAGCAAACCTTAAGTGAGGATGACGGTGGCGATTTTCAGGATTTCTTATATGAAGAATTGTATAAAGATAATGAGGTAAGTCAAGAAATATCTGAGTTAGTAGACAATATGAGTGACTCCTTATTAGTAGAATCATTAGGAGATTTTTCAAAAGATCCTTCTACAGGGGATAATAGGCACCTTTACGTAGATCAAGAAACAGCAAACAAGATATACGATAAGATTTCTTACTATTACGGAGACCCTTTCTTAAACAAAGAGGAAGTTCGAAATATTGAGCGGAAGGTTTGCACGAATGTCCACGATGGATGTAAAATTCACTTTACAGATGGAGTACTTCGGACGGATAATGAAAATGCCTTCCAAAGAAAGTTTGTTTCTCGTCAAAGAGAAAATAATTTATCTTTTTACGCTCAGAAACCAAGAGTGAACAAGAGAAATATTATGAAGCTAAAGCAAATGATCCTACGAACCATGGTTGCCGAGAGTGAAGTGACGACTATACCGTCAGATCATGGAGTAATCGTCCCCAATAAGCTTTGGAAAATCGGCAGAAGTAGGGATAATAAAGTATTTAATAAAATTTTGAAAAATGAAAAGGGTGGCTATGTAGTAGACATTCTTCTAGATGCCAGTGGTTCTCAAAGAATGAATCAAGGACATGTAGCATCACAAGCTTATATTATTAGTGAAGCATTAACATTAGCTGGTATTCCTAATAGGGTTATGGGTTTTAGTAACTTTCTCGATTATACGATTTTACGTCGATATCGGAACTACGATAGCCCAATCAGTGAAAATAAAAATATATTTGAATACTATTCTGCAGGCAATAATCGGGATGGCTTGGCCATTCAGTCTGTTGCCCAAGGTCTTTTAAAAAGAGAAGAAGAAAATAAAATCATGATCGTTTTAAGTGATGGCAAGCCAAATGATATTATCATCTCAAAAGTTGCACAAATGGGCTTAAAAGGAAAAATATCTTATAAAGGGTCCGCGGCCATAAAAGACACAGCCTTAGAAATTCGAAGAGCCCGTAAATCAGGAATCTTAGTACTAGGTGTATTCACAGGAAAAGAAGAAGATTTATACGCGGAAAAGTACATTTATGGAAAAGACTTTATATACACAAAAAATGTAGACCGCTTTGCAGATATCGTTGGAACGTTCTTAAAGAGAGTAATTGAAAATTACTAAAAAGCCCCTCAAAAAGATGGTGCAACTTAGGGATTTGCCGAAACAAGTAAATTTTTGAGCGACATCTTCAAGCGGTATGACAAGTAAAGACCACACCGAAGGATAATGCCTTTAGTGTGGCCGTTACTTTTGTATCATATATTTTATGCAGACCATGCGATGGTATTATCCACAATGCAGCTTTTCGCATATACAGTAGGCTTGATTATGTGTTATACTGAGGGCAAAATTTTATCTCAGAGCATCTTTCATCGATTTTACATACTGACCTATATACTTCGGTGCATCTTTACTGTGCTTTTCAAGCAGTTTGATAATAGCTGATCCAACGATTGCACCATCGGAAATGTCTGCCATTTCTTTTGCTTGTTCTGGTGTAGAAATACCAAAACCGATAGCACAAGGAATATCGGTATTCTGCCGCACTACCTTGACGATTGAGGCAAGGTCAGTCTTAATCTCGCTTCTCATACCAGTCACACCAAGGCTGGAAACAATATAAAGAAAACCTTCCGCTTCCTTTGCAATCATTGCAATGCGATTCTCCGATGTGGGTGCGATGAGAGGTACAAGATCAACGCCGTACTCATGGCAGATTGGCAGGAACTCGTCTTTTTCCTCAAACGGCAGGTCGGGCAGGATAAGCCCATCAATCTCAATATCTTTACAGGTAGAAATAAAGCGTTTTGCACCGTAGGCGAATATCACATTGGCGTAAGTCATAAACACCATCGGCACCTTCACATCACGGCGAAGCTCTTTTACAAATGCGAAGATCCTATCGGTCGTGACACCGCCCTTCAGCGCACGAAGATTTGCGCCTTGGATTACGGGACCCTCTGCGGTGGGATCAGAGAACGGGATACCAAGTTCAATAAGGTCGGCCCCGTTTTTTACGGCAGCACGGACAGCTGCAGCGGTGGTTTCAAGATCGGGATCTCCGCAGGTAATAAAGACGATAAACGCCTTTCCCTTTTCAAATGCTTTTCTGGTATTACTCATGGATATCCTCCCCTCTGTAGTGGGCAATGGCTGCACAGTCCTTGTCGCCTCTGCCGGAAATGGTGATGACGATAATCTGGTCTTTACTCATTGTAGGTGCCAACTTCATTGCATGTGCGACCGCGTGAGCCGATTCAATGGCAGGTATGATACCCTCGGTCTTTGGCAAATACTCAAAAGCGCATACTGCTTCATCATCAGTTACGGGAACATATTCGGCTCTGCCAATGTCATGCAGATGGGCGTGTTCGGGACCTATGCCGGGATAATCAAGACCTGCGGAAATAGAGTAAACGGGAGCGATCTGACCGTATTCATCCTGACAGAAATAGGACTTCATCCCATGGAAGATTCCGACTCTGCCAGTGATTACAGTAGCGGCTGTCTCAAAGGTATCAATGCCTCTGCCTGCCGCTTCACAACCAATCAGACGAACATCTGCATCTTCAATGAAATGATAGAAGCTGCCGATGGCATTAGAGCCACCACCCACACAGGCGATAACTGCATCAGGCAGTCTGTCTTCCTTTTGAAGAATTTGTTCCTTAATTTCTTTGGAGATAACTGATTGGAAATCACGGACGATAGTCGGGAACGGATGCGGCCCCATAACTGAACCGAGACAATAATGTGTGTCACTAATTCTGGAAGTCCATTCACGCATTGCTTCGGATACAGCATCTTTGAGAGTTGCTGTTCCTGTCTTTACAGGAATAACTTCTGCACCGAGCAGACGCATACGGTATACATTGAGAACCTGACGTATGGTATCTTCTTCACCCATAAACACTGTACATTCCATATCCATAAGGGCAGCAGCAGTTGCCGTAGCAACTCCATGTTGACCGGCTCCGGTTTCCGCAATAAGACGGGTTTTGCCCATCTTCTTTGCAAGCAGTGCCTGACCGAGTACGTTGTTGATCTTATGTGCGCCTGTATGATTTAGATCCTCACGCTTGAGATAAATTTTCGCACCCCCGAGGGCTTGCGTCATTTTGTCGGCAAAATACAGCCTGGACGGTCTGCCTGCGTATTCATTAAAAAGTTCGGCGAGTTTTCTGTTAAAATCGGTATCGTTTTTATAGTGATTATACGCTCCTTCCAGTTCTATAATCGCGTTCATCAGCGTTTCGGGGATATACTGTCCGCCGTGAATGCCGAAGCGTCCGTTTGAATTTTTCATATTCGACCTTCCTTTTTAACGGCGGCAACAAATTCCGCCATTTTACATTTATCTTTGAGTCCGTTTGTTTCAATTCCTGAGCTGACATCGACCGCAAAAGGATGGAGTATTGTTACTGCGTCCTCCGTATTGTCGGGTGAAAGCCCTCCAGCGAGAAAATACGATTTCTTAATATTCTGTATCAGCTTCCAATCAAATACTCTTCCAGTACCTGCGCCGGAATCCAGCAGTATATAGTCGGAGGTGCTCTTTTCTGCATCCGATATATCACTTGCCGTTTCTATGCGAAAAGCCTTGATGATCGGCTTAACGGTGAGCTTTCGTAATTGCTCAATGTATTCTTTGTCTTCTCTGCCGTGAAGCTGAGCAATATCAATAGTGCCAATATTCAAGAGTTCAGCAACCGTTTCGGCAGCTTCATCTACAAATACACCGACAGCAGTGATTTTGGAATCAAGTGCCTGTTTTAGTATTTCTGCCTTTGCGGGAGTAACGTACCGCCTACTTTTCGGTACAAACACAAACCCGATATACTCAGGTTTCAACTCATTAGCTGCTTTTATATCGCAAAGTCGGGAAAGACCGCAAAGTTTTATCTTTGTCATGACACACCTCGCAATTCATCGAGCTTAGCCTTTTTGTCCGTTGATCTCATCAGGGTTTCACCGATCAGAACAGCATCCACTTCGATCTCACGGAGCTTTGTTACATCATCGGCACTACTTACACCGCTTTCGGAAACGAATAGAACATCACGGGGTATCAGTTTCCGAAGTCTACGACTGTTATTGGTATCCACGGAAAAGTCTTTAAGGTTTCGGTTGTTGACACCGATAATACGTGCACCGGCATTTAGTGCCATTTGTACTTCGCTTTCATCGTGTGCCTCTACCAAAGCAGATAGCCCAAGTTCATCGCAAACGCTTATATATTCTTTGGTTTTTTCTTCACTCAGGATAGAGCAGATAAGCAATGCCGCCGATGCGCCGAGCACTTTTGCCTCGTATATCATGTACTCATCCACTACAAAGTCCTTTCGCAGACACGGAATGGAAACAGTGTTTGCTATTGCTTTCAGATATTCGTTATCGCCCAAGAACCATTTCGGCTCGGTCAACACGGAAATGCAATCGGTACCTGCCGCCTCATATTCTTTCGCAATCTGCAAGTATGGAAAATCGGGAGCTATCAATCCTTTTGAAGGGGATGCCTTTTTGCACTCACAGATAAAGGAAATACCCGGCTTTTTTAGTTCGTTCTCAAAAGTGAAAATGCCTTTGGGAAGCAGCATGGCTTGTCGTTTGATTTCTTCGAGCGATATTAACTTTTTAGCCTGCTCGGTGCGCTCACGGGCGTAATCGGCAAGTTGGTCAAGAATTGTCATACCTCTACCTCCGGACGGTTGCTGGCTTCGATGAGTTTGTGGAGAGTTTCAAGTGCTTTGCCGAGATCAATGATTTCTGCGGCAAGTGCGTTACCTTCTTTCATGCTGTCAGCCTTACCACCGATATAGAGTGCCGCACCTGCGTTCATCAACACAGCATTTCTCTTATGACCCTTTTCGCCATTTAAGATGGCAAGGGTGGTTTTTGCATTTTCTTCGGGAGTGCCACCCTTCAAATCGTCCTTTGTACAGCGTGCAAATCCGAAGTCTTC
>CAZVEI010000001.1:0-32033 GCA_964626295.1 uncultured Alkalibaculum sp. | reverse complement strand
GTCACGAATTTCACATATTGTAGTCGGTGCACTCATGGATATTTCATCCAGCTTATCCTGACCGTAAACGACCATTCCTCGTTTGATGCCAAGGTTGATTAGTACCTGTGCCAACGGCTCCACAAGATAATCATCATACACACCAAGAAGCTGCATGGACGGCGTACCGGGGTTCGTAAGAGGTCCCAGAATATTGAATACAGTCCTGAACCCAAGTTCCTTGCGGATAGCAGCCACATACTTCATAGATGCGTGGTATTTCTGCGCGAAGAAGAAGCACATACCGACCTCGTACAGGAGCTCAATACATTTTGTGGGACTTTGTTGAATGTTTACACCTAGGGCTTCAAGACAATCTGCCGTTCCGCACTGGGAGGACGCTGCTCTATTACCGTGCTTTGCGACTTTAATGCCGCCTGCTGCCGCAACAAGGGCAGATGTGGTCGAGATATTAAAGCTGTGCGAATTGTCACCGCCAGTGCCAACAATATCAAAAAGCTCCATACCGGTTTCAATCTTTGTTGCGTGGGCTCTCATAGCAACCGCACAACCGGCAATCTCATCCGTTGTCTCTGCCCGTGCACTCTTAGTAGAAAGAGCTGCAAGAAAAGCGGCATTCTGTGTAGCTGTTGTTTGACCGCTCATGATTTCGTTCATAACGGTGTATGCCTCATTATAGGTAAGGTCTTCCTTATTTACGATCTTTACGATTGCCTCTTTGATCATATCTCATATCTCCTTTATAAAATTTCTAAGCATCTGTTTTCCATCCGGCGTCATAATGGATTCAGGATGGAACTGTACGCCATAGATGGGATACTCGTTATGTTGTACCGCCATTATCTCCCCGTCAGTAGTAAGAGCGGTTATTTTCAGTTCTTCGGGAATCGTGTTGGTATCTGCTGCAAGGGAGTGATAACGGGCGACTGGGGCAATTTCCGGGCATCCCTTGAACAGCGGACAAGCTGTGTCAAATTTCACATCCGACTGCTTGCCGTGCATCAGCTCTTTTGCGTAGGTAACGGTTGCACCGAACGCAGCGCATATTGCTTGATGACCGAGACACACGCCAAGAATGGGAAGATCCTTGCCGAGTGACTGTACAGTCTCAATAATAACACCAGCGTCTTCGGGTCTTCCGGCACCGGGAGAAAGAATGATACGGTTAGGATTTAGGTTTCTAATTTCATCTATCGTCATTTCATCATTACGGATGACCTCGATATCAGGTTCAATCTCTCCAATGAGCTGATAAAGGTTATAAGAAAAACTGTCGTAGTTATCAATAAGTAGGATCATAACTCTGCCTCCTGTGCAAGTTCCAACGCTTTAAGAGAAGATTTCGCTTTGTTCAGGCATTCTTCATATTCTTTTTCTGAAATAGAATCTGCCACAATACCGGCTCCACTTCTTATAAACACCTTGCCGCTTTTCTTGTAAGCGATGCGGATTGCTATGCAGGTATCCATATTTCCGGTGAAATCGATATATCCGATGGCACCGCCGTAGATACCACGCTTGTTGTTTTCAAGCTCTCCGATCAGCTGACAAGCACGAATCTTTGGTGCACCTGAAAGTGTTCCTGCGGGTAGCACCGCTTCAACGGCATCCAGCGCATCTTGTTTGTCCGTTATCTCGCCCCGCACCGTGGAGCCGATGTGCATGACGTGGGAGAAGCGTTCGATGGTATGAAGTTTTTCGACCTGTACTGTGCCGAATTTGCTGATCTTACCGAGGTCATTACGCCCTAAATCAACCAACATATTATGTTCAGCAAGCTCCTTTTCGTCGGCAAGCAGCTCTGCTTCTAATGATTTGTCTTCTTCATCGGTTTTACCTCTCGGTCTTGTTCCGGCAAGTGGGAAGGTATGCAGCACTCCGTCTTCCAGCTTAACCAAAGTTTCAGGGGAAGCACCTGCAACCTCTACATCCCTTCCTGAAAAATAAAACATATATGGTGATGGATTGATTGTACGAAGCATACGATAAGTGTTCAATAGACTGCCTTCAAATGGAGCAGACAAACGGTTGGACAGCACAATCTGGAAAATATCGCCCTCACGGATATAGTGCTTTGCTTTCTCTACCATGCCGCAGAACTGTTCTTTATCAAACAGAGCCGTAACCTCTCCGAGAAGCTTTCCACTAGGTTCATTCTTCTTTTCTCCGTGTCGAAGTAAATCTATCAGTTGTTTCAGGTCCCATACCGCTTTATTATAATTCGCTTCGGGATCAACGAGTTTCATATTCACAATCAAAATGATTTTCTGACGGATATTGTCAAATGCAATCACTTTATCAAATAGCATCAGATCAACATCCTTGAAAGCTTCTGTGTCTTCTGCATTGGTTCTTACGCTCGGCTCACTATATCCGAGATAATCATATGAAAAGTAACCAACCAAGCCTCCGGCGAAAGGAGGCAGATAATCAAAACGAGGGCTTCTGTATTCGGATAACACCTTGCGTAAATAGTCCGATGGATTGCCTGTCACATATTTCAGCTTGCCAGCATCCGAGACACTGTTAATTATTCCATCAATGCAGGTGATCTCCATTTTCGGATCAAATCCAAGAAAAGTATATCTACCCCATGTTTCATCTGCCTGTGCAGATTCCAGCATATAGCAGCTCTTAGATACATTTTTCAGTATCTTCATTGTTTCGATCGGTGTTGTGAAGTCCGATAAAATCTCGCAACTCACAGGAATTACATCATATCTTTCGGTGGCTGCAATTTTCCCCACCTCACTAAAAACAGGTGAAATTTTCATATTCGTTTACCTCCCAATAAAAATACTCCTTTGATAATCTGCCAAAGGAGTAAAAACAAAAAAGCCCTTGACAGAAATATACTATCTGTCAAGGACGAATAAGAAAATTCTATCCGCGGTGCCACCTTGAAATCATAGGAATGACCCTATGCACTTATTAGGATACCAACATATCCCCGGCAACTGACGTATGCCAACACGTTGCAGAATACTTTGTGATAAATCACATTTGACTGCACCCTCAGCGGTCCATTTGACAACTTGTTTCTTACCTGATTTCCAGCAGCACAGGCTCTCTGTAAAGGCATCATTGCCGTTATCTCCGCTTCAACGGTTTGATATATTAAATATGATTTGAATCATAGCATATATTTTTCCTTGCGTCAAGACATCAAGGAAAAATTTGAAAGAATTCATATTTTTCCTTAATTGTAAAACTAAAATAGCTCACTTCCCCATAGCCGGTAATGCATACCTAACTATGCCGATATTTTTTCAGGGATTATAAATCCCTAAGACGCACCCTCTTAGAGGGTGCGTCTTAAGTGGTGGCGAAGAGCACAAGTGTGTCGTATAAGTCGTAATTGTGTTTTCATGGATAATACACGTTAATAATGATAAAATATAACTATAAAATGGGTAGCGAGAGGAGAATGCCAATTGTTATATATAGGACCTCATATATCTACCTCTAAGGGGATGTATGAGGCGACTAAGGATGCTATTCGTATTGGCGCCAATACCTTTCAGTTTTTTACGCGAAATCCTAGGGGGAGTAAGGCAAAGGAGCTGAATGTAGAAGATATGGTTAAATGTAAGGCTTTAATGGAGGAAAATGACTTTGGTCCATTGTTAGCCCATGCGCCTTATACTTTAAATATGAGTTCGGCAACAGAAAGCACGAGAGAATTTTCAAAAATGGTATTTGAAGATGATTTAAATCGGATGGAGTATATACCTTGTCACTTATATAACTTTCACCCAGGTAGTCATGTAGGGCAAGGTACAGAGAAGGGCATTGAACTTATTGCTCAGATTCTTAATGAAGTATTAAGAGAAGAGCATACGACAACTGTTCTATTAGAATTAATGTCTGGAAAAGGAACGGAGATAGGGATCGTTTTTGAAGAGGTAAAAGAGATTATAGATAGAGTCAAATTAAATGATAAATTAGGTATTTGTCTAGACACCTGCCACATATACTCTGCGGGATATGATGTCGTCAATAATTTAGATGAAATTATAGAAGAATTAGATAAAACTATTGGGCTAGATAAATTGAAGGCCATTCATTTAAACGACAGTAAAAACCCTCTAGGGAGTAAAAAGGATCGACATGAAATTATTGGGCAAGGTCATATAGGTTTAAAAGCAATTCTAAACATTGTGACACATCCAAAGCTTAAGCATATTCCCTTCTTCTTAGAAACACCACATGAACTTGAAGGTCATAGAGAGGAAATTGAACTCATTAGAAAAACCCTTGGAATGAGTTTAGGACAGTAATATATACATTTATATATATATAAATGTATATATTACGACGATTAAACAATAGTGGAACAATCGTTTAACCACTGTTCAACCATTGTTGGGCCATGGTTCAACTACAGTTAATATGAGGAGAGAATGAATGAAAGAAAAAGTTGCCTTATTAAAGTGTACAGATTATGAGTTGGGTCTTGTTGAGAGCACACTAAGGGAGGGTTTTGAACTTCTTGGGGGAGAATCTTTTATACGGAAGCTTATTCCCCTTAATGCAAGGGTCTTATTAAAGCCAAATCTCTTAATGGTAGAAGAGGCAGGTTCACCTGTTGTAACTCATTATGTCGTATTTGAAGCCCTCCTTCGAGTCGTCTCTGACTACACACAAAACATTAGCTTTGGAGATTCTCCTGGCTTTGGAAGTGGTCATAAGGCAGCTCAAAAGGCAAGGTTAATTGAAGTAGGGGATCGATATGGGGCTAATTTTGTGGATTTTAACGATCATATCAACCTAGACTTAGATGATGCTATTTTGTGCAAAAATTGGGATATTGCAAGGGCAGCTTATGAGTCTGATGTATTAATATCCTTGCCTAAATTAAAAACTCACGCAATGATGTATTATACAGGAGCAGTCAAAAATCAATTTGGCTGTGTGCCTGGTACGAGAAAGGCTGTATGGCATGCTCGCATGAATAATCTTGAGAACTTTGCAAAAATGCTCTTAGATTTAAACACCTTAGTAGATACAAAGTTTGCTGTACTGGATGGGATCGTGGCAATGGAAGGTAATGGTCCCAGAAACGGAACTCCTAGAAAAATGAATACGGTAATTATGGGTGCAAGCCTTACAGCCATAGATGCAGTGGCAGCAAGTCTTATAGGTTATGAAGACCCATTAGAATTGCCTCAGCTAAAAGCAGCTTATGAGTCTAATTGGGGAGCCGTTCTTCTTGAGGAAATTGAAATCTTAGGGGAAAGGAGAGAATCTCTAAAAATAGAGGACTTTAAACGTATAGCTAAAAAGCTAGAGTATCTAGGCACAGAAGGCTCTCACGAATTTATGAGAAGATTTTTAGCACCTTATCCAAAATTAATTTTAGAAAAATGCATTGGCTGCAATAGATGTGCGGAAATCTGCCCCGAAAAAAGCCCCTGAGTTTAATAAAAAAACATGCATCCGTTGTTTTTGCTGCCAAGAGCTTTGTCCAGAAGGGGCAATAGAAGTAGCGCAAACGAGATTGGGGAAGATATTTAACTAGGAGTTGAATGTTGGTATGTTGGAAAGAAGAATCTAGTTTGTTAAGACTTACAGAGTCTAGCCCGCAACCTACGACTGACCATCTTAGAAAGAAAGGAGTACCTCTATGAATCTAATTATAGGCCGAAAAGGTACTGGGAAATCTAGAATTATATACAATCAAATAAAGAGCTGTATCGAAAAGGGTGAAGATGGGCTTATCCTTATTGTGCCGGAGCAGTTTACTTTTCAGGCGGAGAGGGAACTTATTGAAGTGTTGGATAGTCCAGGCATACTAGATGTAGAAGTTTTGAGCTTCTCTAGATTAATGGGTAGGCTTATAGAGGAAGTTGGAGGAGCAACAAAAGTTAAACTATCTTCAACTGGAAAGCATATGGCCCTGCAAAAGGCATTGTTAGACCAACAAGAAGAGCTTACTGTTTATAGGGGGATGGTTCGAAAATCAGGTTTTATTAATGAAGTTCAAGATATTATTAGCAATCTCAAGAAGAGAATGATTTGCGAAGAGGCTCTAAAGGCAGTTATAGAAAATGAGTTAGAAGATCATCAGATGCTCAGCAGAAAACTTAAGGACATTACTACCCTTATGGAAAGTTATAATAATTGGTTAGGAGAAGACTACTTAGACAGCGAAGGCGTCATAGATTTGCTTATAGAGCGGATGGACGAGAGTACCACCATCTCTAAATTTAAAATATGGATTGACGGATTTGATACTTTTACGGAGCAAATGTTTGAGTTTGTTGAAAAACTCCATATCAATAGCAAGGAACTGACGATAAGCCTTACCCAAACCACAAATAGAGAAGACCGAGATGAGGAGATTTTTCTTATCAATGAAAACACACAAAATAAGTTAATGGAGATTGGAAACGGACAAGCAAAGCTCATCACCACTTATTATAAACAGAAGGATAAACCTAAGGATCTGGAACACTTAGAAAGAGAATTATACTCTTATCCACTTAATCCCTATAAAGAAGAACCGGAGAATATTAAAATTTGCGCCTTTAAAAATATTTATGAAGAGCTTGATTATCTTTGTATAGACATTCTAAAGTTAGTACAAGAAGAAGGATACCGATTTAAGGATATTACAGTAGTTACAAATGATTTAAGTGGCTATGAATTCTTATTAAAACGATCTTTTGAAGAATATGATATTCCTTTTTTTATGGATGCCAAAAGAAAAATAAGTGACAAACCCTTGAGTATTTTGCTCACTTACTCTTTGAGGGCGATTGCATATCACTTTACATACGATGATATTTTTGCCTTAATTAAGACGGGGCTCACCAATTTAGAGTACGAAGAATACGAAATTTTAGAAAATTACGTCTTAAAGTACGGAATTAGAGGGAACAGGTGGAAAAAGGAATTTACTCAAATTCAGGAGTCTGATGAATTTGACTTAGAAAAACTAAATAGTATGAGAAGTTCTGTAGTAGGTCCATTGCTTAATTTACATGAAAAGATTAAAGCCAGTCCTACCTTTGAAAATATTACAATTGCCTTATACGGATACATGGAGTCTTTATCTGTTGAGGAAAAACTTCAAAGAATGTTGCAGGAGGTAAAAGAAGAGTACGGGCAACATGAATATGCGGCAGAAATTGCTCAGGTATACAATATCGTAATGGATTTGTTTGACGAAGTAATCGAAATTTTTGGGAATCACAAGACTAGTATAGCAGAGTATTTAGATATTTTAGAATCCGGTATTGAATGCGTAGATCTTTCTGTTATCCCATCTTCTTTAGATCAGGTCATCGTAGGGGATATTATGAGAACCCGAACTACGGATTTTAAAGCTTTGTTTATACTAGGGGTCAATGAAGGTAAGTTGCCTTCACCTCAAAGTAGTGAAGGAATATTTAGTGAAAATGAAAATGCCATTCTAAGAGAGAAAGGTATGGAAATTGAAGAAAATATTAGCTTTAAAACCATTCAAGAAAGGTATTTGATTTATAGCGCTATAGCCAAACCAAAGGAAAAGATCATCTTAAGTTATCCTCTTGCAAATTGGGAAGGGTCCTCTTTGAGACCTTCTATGCTCATCCACCGTTTAGAAGAGATCTTCCCTTGTATTAAAGTAGGAAGAAAGTGGCAGGAAGGTTATTCTATTACGAATGCTAGGGGAACGATAAAGCATATGATTCAACACTATAGGTCTATTGTAGATGGCTTTGATGAAGCGAGTGAAAGTATTTGGGATAATGTATATCTTTGGTATGAAGAAAATCCTCAGTGGGAGAAGCATATATCTCAAATAAAAGAGGCTATGGTTTTTGATAATAGAATATCTCGACTAAAACCGGATTTGGTAAAAGAACTTTATGGAAAGAACTTAAATACAAGTGTTACAAGATTAGAGGAGTATTCTAATTGTCCTTTTAAGCATTATGTAAATTACGGTTTAAGGCCAAAGGAACGAAAAATTTACCAAGTTTCAATACCAGATATAGGAGAAATCCTTCATCGATTGATTTACGAGTATTCTCTTATTATTGAGAAAGATGAACTTGATTGGAAGGGAATCGAAAAGGAAGAGTCAAATCTTATATGTAGACAAGTTATGGATGACTTCATAGTGGATTATAGGCAGGGGATTTTTGAAAGCAATTTTAGATATAAGTATTTAGCTAGGTATATCTATAGAATTTTCCTTAGGGCAGTAGAGACTTTGACCTATCACTACAAAAAAGGCAAATTTACAATGTTAGGAAATGAGTTGGTTTTTGGACTAGGCCAGTTTATTCCTCCGCTTAAAATTGAGTTGTCACAGGAGCATCTTCTGTATTTAGAAGGTAGAATTGATCGAGTAGATATTTTAAAACATGAGGATAAATGGTTTATGAAAATCATGGACTTTAAGACGGGAAATAAAGATTTAAACTTAAGCGATGTCTATTACGGCTTATCTCTACAACTCATTGTATACATGTGGGTATGTTTGAATTACGGCAAGAAAAAGAATAAGGAATCTGTAGCTGCTGGAATGTTTTACTTTAAACTGGATGACCCTCTTGTCTTAAGTGGAGAAGCAGAGGAAGAAGTCATCAAAGGTGAAATCACGAAGAATTTCAAATTAAAAGGTCTTATGTTAAAAGACATAGAGGTCTTAAAAGCTATAGATGAAGATGTGGAACACTCAGATATTGTCAACTGTAAAGTTAAAAAGAATGGAGAATTCGCAGCGACATCAAAAGGGCTCATTGAAGGAAAGCAATTAGAGCAACTCTTATCCCATGTAGAAAAGACCATTACAAATATAGGAGAAGAAATATTCGCAGGAAACATCGCCATCCGTCCAACAAAAACTCAAAAAAGAGAAGCCTGCACCTACTGCAAATACAAAGCCATATGTTTTTTCGATCAGCAACTGGATGGGAGTAAATTTAGTACGAAGTTGGATTTGAGTGATGAGGAAGTACTGAAAAAGATAGGTGGTCAGCATTAAGGTGGTCAGCAAAAGACTAAAGAGCAGAAAGTTGGAAGGTTGAATGTTGGAAAAGTTGAAGCACAGAGAAAGTGTGCCATTATGTAGGGGCGGACGACCCTGTCCGCCTATGTTGCGCTAATCACTAGCTTCTGCCACGAAAAAGTAGGGAACGCCGCCCTCGTCGTTCCGACATAAGGGTCACCATCGGTGACCAAAGCCCGTCCAACGAACCAACCGTCCAACCATAACCTTATTTAAAAATCAAAACAAACTATAAGGGAATACAACATAAAGTGGACAATTTACAACTAAAGCCAAAGGGGTGAAAGTTATGCCATGGACTGAGAATCAGCAAAGGGCCATTGATACTAGGGATAAGAGTTTACTGGTTTCTGCAGCTGCAGGATCCGGGAAGACAGCCATATTAGTAGAGAGAATTGTAAAGATTGTGGTAGAAGATAAAGTAGATGTAGATCGTTTGTTAGTGGTCACTTTTACAAAGGCAGCTGCAGAGGAAATGAGGGTTCGTCTCTATAAAAAACTAATGGAGACTATGGAAAAAGGGGAGGACAATCGGAGATTTTTGAGCCGACAAATTGCTAAACTATCAGGAGCCTCTATTAGCACTTTGCACTCTTTTTGCTTAGATGTTACAAAAAAATATTTTCAGGTAATTAATCTAGACCCTGGGCTTCGCATTGGGGATGAAACCCAAATTGGCATACTAAAGGACAAGGCGTTAGAAGAGCTTTTGGAAGAAGAATACGAAAAAGAAGATGAACAATTTATCAATTTATTAGAAATGTTTAACAATAGACGGGATGACGGAGAAATTCGTAATATAATCAACAAGCTCCATCTGTTTTTAATGAATCGACCTTTCCCACAGGAATGGATCCATAAGTCGCTAGAAAGCTTTAAAATGAACTTAGAAGACTTTAACAAGAGCGCTTTTTATGAGGAGTACAAACTCAGTACAAAGAGAAAGTTAAATTCAGCTAAAATAGAGATCTCAGAAGCTTTACAAATGGCAAACACATTAGAAGATAATGAAAAGGCCATTTACATATTACAAGATGAAGACCGCCAAATAGATCTCATCCTAAGAGATTTAAATATAGGGTATGAATTCTTTTACAAATCTCTAGAAAGTGCAATATTTAGTACTCTTAGAATTAAAACTGACGATGTAGATTTAAAAGAGCAAATAGTAGGCCAACGAAATAGCGCAAAGGATATCGTCAAAAAACTTCAAGAGAATCTTCAGTATAATCCTCCACACACCATGATGGAAGACATAGCTCAAATGGAGCCTGTTATAGGTTATTTGCTCCATTTAGTGCTAAAGTACGATCAGGTTTTTCATGAGAAGAAGTTAGAAAGACGTGTCATGGATTTTAACGATATGGAACATTACACCCTTAGAATTCTTCAAAACCAAGAGGTGAGAGAAGAGCTTAGGCATCAATATGAGTTTGTTTTTGTAGATGAATACCAGGATAGCAATGAAATCCAGGATACGATTATCTCTAGTATTATGAGAGAAGACAATGTGTTTTTTGTTGGGGATGTAAAGCAGAGCATCTATCGATTTAGAATGGCAGACCCGACCTTGTTTATAAAAAAGCAGCTTTCTTTTTCTGAGGAAAAAGAGAGTGACAAGGAAACCATTGCCTTAAATCAAAACTTTAGAAGCAGGCAAAAGATCATTGACTTTATCAATTTGATTTTTGAAAATACCATGAGCGAATACGTTGGAGAGGTTAAATACGATGAGGAGGCCAAATTGTATTTAGGGGCCGAGCAAGTGCCTTTAGCAGAAAGAGTAGAGATTACAATTATAGAAAACGATAAAGACAATATCCCCAGCGAAGAGCTTATGGAGATTGGAAAGATAGAAGGGGAAGCCCTCTTTATTGTCAGCAAAATCAAGGAACTATTAGAAGAAAAAGTTTATGATAAAGATATAGAGGATTACAGATCTTTAGACTATAAGGATATAGTCATATTGCTTCGTACTACTCGCCAATGGTCTGATCTTTATTATGAGGTATTAAATCAACAAGGTATACCTGTCTATGCCGAGTCTCAAACAGGATATTTTGATACTTTAGAAATCCGATTGATCATTGAACTCCTTAAACTAATTGACAATAGCTATCAGGATATTCCCTTAATTAGCGTTATGAAATCTCCAATTTTCTCTTTTACGATTGAAGAGCTAACGCAAATACGCTTAGTTGATAAAAGGGTTAGCTTTTTCGATGCCGTTAAAGTCTATATTATGAGTAAAGATGATGATTTAAGTCATCGCTTAAAAAATATGATAGGAAAAATTGAACTGTGGAAAAAGCAATGTAGGTATATGCCTCTTAATTATTTTATATGGAAACTTGTAGTAGAAACAGGTTATTATTATTACATTAGCGCTATGCCAGGGGGGATACAAAGGCAAGCTAATATCCGAATACTTATAGATCGAGCAAAACAGTACACAGAGTCTAATATTAACGGTCTATTTAATTTTATTCGCCTAGTAGAAAATTTAAGAGAGACTAAAAGAGATTTATCTTCAGCTAAGATTATTGGACCTAATGAAAATGTCATACGCATAATGAGCATTCACAAGAGCAAAGGACTAGAATTTCCAGTGGTTTTTGTAGGAGGCCTAGGGAAAAATATGAATCTGCAGGATATACGAGAATCTATTATAGCTCATAAAGATTTAGGGATTTGCCCTAATTACATTAACCTAGAAGAGCGAAGGTATTGTCCTACTATTTTTAAGACGGTCGTAAAAGAAAAGCTTCAACTAGAGACTTTGTCTGAGGAGATGAGAGTACTGTATGTAGCTTTGTCCAGGGCAAGGGATTACCTATATTTAGTGGGAACAGTAAACAAGTTGGAGAACGCTATTGAGAAGAAATGGTCAAATAGATTAAGTGAGTACTCTATTTCCACAGGTAGGACGTATTTAGATTGGATTATGCCTGTAGTACTGAGAGAAAAGAATTATATAGGAGAGGAAGAAAATTGTTTTACTCTGGAATACAAAAATTTGTCTCAGATCATAAATAAGCTAAAGGCGCAACAACTAGAGGGGAAATGGGATTTAATTCGGTATTGGGAAGGACTAGAAAAGGAAGGAAGCTCTCCAATTTATAAAACGATCGACGAAAAACTATCTTGGTCCTATGGTTACGAAAAAGAGAGCAATATGCCTACAAAAGCTACCGTGACAGAATTAAAGAAGGTACAAGAGGATAAACGGATTAACACCATTCGAGTGAATGATACCTTTAACTTACCTAAGTTTCAAAGGCAAAAGGGTATGACAGGAGCTCAAAGAGGAACTGTACTGCATTTTATTTTGCAGCACTTAGATTTAGGGGGGTTAAGAGATTTGCAAGGTTCCTATAAGGAAGAGATAGAGGTACAAATTGACGAAATGATAAAAAAACAAATTCTAAATAAGGAAGAAGTGGATGATTTTTTTGCCCCGAAAATCGCCAAATACTTTCTAAGCCCTTTAGGTCAACGAATGTTACAAGGACGAAAAATTTATAGGGAAAAGGCTTTTAACTTTAAAGCCAATGTAGAAGAAAGCGAAGATTATATGCTGATTCAAGGGATTGTCGATTGTTATTTCTTAGAAGGTAAAGACTATATCTTGATCGATTATAAGAGCGATTACTATTGTGATGAAGAAGATAAGGCGGCGTTGATTCTAAATTACACATCCCAATTACAATTGTACAAAAAAGCGATTGAAGAGTTGACGAAGAAAAAAGTAAAAGAAACTTATCTTTACTTATTTCATAAAAATCAAGCCGTAAAAATTACATGAAAGTAAAAACTTGACATGGCCTAAAGAAGAGAGTAATATTATTATAATTAATACTGTATACAAAAACATTATATAAACATAAGGTGATGTATGAATAAGCTTACATTAGAATCTAGAGCAAAAATTAATTTGACCTTAGACATCGTAAACAAAAGGGATGATGGATATCATAATGTGTCCATGGTCATGCAGACTATTTCATTGTGCGATACTTTGCACTTTAAGGTGATAGAAAAGGGTATCAAATTAAACTCCAACAATCCTCGTCTACCCAAAGATGAAAGGAATATTATCTATAAATCTGCTAAACTTCTTTTAGAATATACACAGGTGAATAAAGGAATTGAAGTGTTTATAGAAAAAAAAATTCCTATAGCTGCAGGTTTGGCTGGTGGTAGCTCTAATGCAGCGTGTACGATTAGAGCGTTGAATAAACTGTGGAATTTAAACTTGGGCGATAAAGAACTTCTTGATATAGGTACAAAAATCGGCGCAGACGTATCTTTTTGCATGATAGAAGGGACAGCCTTAGCTGAAGGAATTGGAGAAGTGCTTACAAGACTAGAACCATTGCCAAAGTTTTATGTGGTATTGGTCAAGCCTTCTATTCGAATATCTACTCCTTGGGCCTACAACTTAGTAAATGTAAAGTCTATAAAGAATCGTCCAGAAACCATGAAGATGATTGAAGGGATTCAAAGAGGGGAGAAGCAGATTATCGCCTCTAAAATGAGAAATGTATTTGAAGATTTTATATTCAAAAAATACCCTAGACTATGCGATATTAAGGAAAATATGATTCGATTAGGCGCCATAAATTCTTTGATGAGTGGTAGCGGGCCAACCATATATGGGCTTTTCGAAGAGAAAGAAACTGCAAGAAGAGCGTATATTGAATTAAAAAAGAGTTATAGAGAAGTATTTGTCGCTACGACGTTTAATAAGGGAGGGTTATGCCGTGGGGTATAAAGATGGGGTTTTAACCATAGATATGGAAAGCTACAAGCCTTTAAGAGAAATTGTGTTTTCAACTATGAGAAAGGCGATCGTTGAAGGCAATTTTAAGCCGGGCCAAAGGTTAATGGAGGTTCAACTAGCGGAGCAAATGGGTGTTAGTAGGACCCCTGTTCGCGAAGCAATCAGGAAGCTGGAGTTAGAGGGCTTGGTAGTAATGGTACCTCGTAAAGGAGCTTACGTTGCAGGGTTGACTTCAGAAGATATTCGTGAAGTAGTTGAAATTCGAGTTGTTTTAGAAGGTCTTGCGGCTAAAAAGGCAGCCCAGAATGCAAAACAAGAGGAAATTGAAAGACTAGAAAACTCTCTTCGATATTTTGAAGAAGCTGCTAATAAGAATAATATTATTGACCTCATCAGCTACGATACGGAATTTCACGACATTATATACAAGGCTGCTCAAAACAGCAAACTAATGCAAATGATTAATAACCTTCGAGAGCAAGTTCAAAGGTATAGAGTTGCTTACTTTACTCAGATGAATAACACAGGATTACTATTAAAAGAACATAATGAGATGCTTAACGCAATTAAAGATAAGGATGGAAATCTGGCAAGGGCAATTGCAGAAGAACATATAGCAACAACAGAAGAATTAATCGTAATTATGGAAGAAAAGAATGAGCTAAAGAATTTACAAGAGAATAAGGAATAAGAAAGTGCCAGTTTTAGCCACTAGTCACGAGCTCTAGGGTATTTCTATAGGGTCCTTTTGCTATTAAAGATAGCAGGACTTCTTTTGGAGTATGCAGAGTGAGCCTTTCTACAATAATAAAAAAAGCATAGCCTAGTGGTTATGCTTTTTCTTCGAGTAAAATACATATAATTAATAAGATAGAGCCTACCACGATAAAGGTATCGGCTACATTAAAAATAGCAAAGTTTACAAATCGAAATTCAAAAAAGTCTACTACGTATCCTAAGCGTATCCGATCGATTAAGTTTCCTATTGCACCTCCAATAACGAAGGAAAAAGCAAGTGTCATCCACTGAAATCCTCTCTTGCCACGGATCATCTTCCACATATAAATCAACAAACAAATAATAAAAATTGATGTGACTATTGTTAATAAGGGGATTTTATTGGATAGAATACTAAATGCAGCTCCTGTATTCTCCGCGTAAGTTAAGTGAAAGACATTTTCTATAACAGGAATGGTTAATACATTTTTTACATGGTTTACGGCTAAATACTTGGTGTATTGATCGAAAGCAATAATGGCGATAATAATTAAATAGTAATACATTTTGACCTCCGTATTTCCTTGGATTAAATAATTTTTAGTTAAATGAGAAACCCTAAGCGTTTAGCCCAAGAATCTCTGCGTACTAACTATTTAGGTGACCATATATTAGAAAGACTTCATAATTGAACAATGAATAATAAACAGTGAATATTGAATAGTACAAATATGCGATTTTTTGTATAGCTTATATATAATGCTCATTGTTCACTGCGACGTAAGGCGCATATTTGCCCTAAAGGAATACCCAAATATTAGTGACTAGAGACTAAGCGCTAGGGACTTATTCATTATACATGAATAAGAAGTAAATTATAAAGGATAATATGAAAACTATAGTAAGTATAGCTATATTATTTAAAGTAAGACCCATATAGTATATAATAAAATGACATTAGGTGATAAATTGAATAAACTTAGGATAAAAACAGAATCAAAGCCCTATTTGTACTTAGGCTTTACCTTATGTTTGGTCTTATTATTTTATAAGATTGTTGCAAATATTGGTATTATAGTAGACTTCATTGGGGAGAAAACAAGGTTTTTTATTGATGTACTAAAACCTCTTTTTTGGGGATTGGTCTTATTTTATTTTTTAAAAAGACCGGTTTTGCTTCTAGATAAAAAGCTATTAAGAATTGGCTTTTTTAAAAAACACGTTAAATATAGTAGAATTATTTCCATACTGCTAATCTATTTTTGTTTATTTTTTCTCGTATATTTGATACTCTTATTTGTATTACCCCAAATATGGCAGAGCATAAGAACGATTGTTGCTAGCATACCAAACTATATTAGCGAAATAGAGAATATTGTTAGCAAACTTCATCTAGAACAGTATATCGATTATTTTGTAGATGACGAGTTCATCACAAGGAGCTCTGGAGGAGCTGGAATCTCTCAAGGTATAGGGGACTTGTTTTCTACTCTTTTAGGCAAGGGCAATTTGACCATTCAAGGTACTTTCATCTATTTAATAGAGAGGATTATAGGGGTAGGCAATAAGATCTTCACATTTACATTATCCTTATTTTTATCGATCTATCTGCTATTAGATAGTGAAGTTTTAGGTAGACAAGCATCTACTGCTATTAAAAGTATCATATCCAAGGATACCTACCGCAAATGGACTAAGACACTAGAGTTAATGGATGAAACTTTTTATAAATTCTTTATCGGAAAGGTCTACTGTGCTGCTTTTGTGGCGGTTTTTATTTTTGTCGGTTTACTTGTCTTAAAAGTACCTCATAGTGCTTTGATTAGCTTGATTAGTCTCATGTTGAATATTATCCCTTATTTTGGTCCTATTGTGGGAGGGGCCGTAGGCGTTCTTATTACATTATTCAATAGCCCAAATCAAGCGGTATGGGTGTTAGGTCTAGTCATTGTAGCCCAACAGATAGAAGAAAATCTAATAGAGCCAAAAGTTTTAGGAAATCAAATAGGATTAAGACCCTTTTGGATTATGATTTCTGTTATAATAGGTGGAGAATTATTTGGACTATGGGGGCTGTTTTTAGCTGTACCCGTCTTTGCAATACTAAAGGTATTTATAGTAGAATGGATGACGAAAAGAAATGCGTAAGACTAAGAGTAAATCTTGGAGCCTTTGCCATGTTATTATATAAAAGTAAGGTGTTTACTATAGTTTAGGAGGATTTTAATGAAAAATGTATTTGATATACTCAATGAAAGAGGATTTATTGAGCAGTGTACTGACGAAGAAGCCATAAAGGAGCTATTAGGGAAGGAATCTATAACCTTTTACATAGGTTTTGATCCAACAGCGGATAGCTTACATGTCGGTCACTTTCTTCAGATAATGGCTATGACTCATATGCAAAGAGCAGGTCATAAACCGATTGCTTTAATAGGTGGCGGAACCACAACCATTGGGGACCCAACAGATAAAAGTGATATGAGAAAGATGCTTACACTAGAGCAAATCAATGGCAATGCAGAAAACTTTAAAGATGTATTTAAAAAATTCTTTGATTTTTCTGAAGATAAAGCCTTAATGGTAAATAATGCTGACTGGCTATTACCTTTAAATTATATTGAATTCTTAAGAGAAGTTGGCGTTCATTTTTCTGTAAACCGTATGCTTCAAGCAGAATGTTATAAGTCTCGTATGGAAAAAGGTCTTACTTTTCTAGAATTTAACTACATGCTAATGCAATCCTATGATTTTTACAAGATGTATCATGAGTACAATTGCAAGATGCAATTAGGTGGAAATGACCAATGGTCTAATATTATAGGAGGGGTAGAGCTTATCAGAAAAAAATCAAGCGGACAAGCATACGGTATGACTTTCTCTCTTTTAACTACTAGTGAAGGCAAGAAAATGGGTAAGACAGAAAAAGGCGCACTATGGTTAGACTCAGAAAAGACGAGCCCATATGAATTCTACCAATACTGGAGAAATATCAACGACCCAGATGTAGAAAAGTGTTTAGCCCTACTGACATTTTTACCTATGGAACAAGTTCGTGAATTAGGCGCATTAGAAGGCTCACAAATCAACAAGGCAAAGGAAGTATTAGCTTACGAAGTGACAAAGATTATTCACGGGGAAGAAGAAGCAGTCAAAGCCCAAGACGCTGCAAGAAGCCTTTTTGGGAGCAATGCTAAAAGTGCAGATATGCCGAGCACAACAGCAGAAAAAGCTACAATCGAAAACCATATAGGAATACTAGATCTTATGCAACAAGCCGGCTTAATCAAGAGCAAAAGCGAAGGGCGAAGACTAGTAGAGCAAGGTGGAGTATCCGTAAATGACGAAAAAGTTCAAGACATCAATAGAGAAATCACGTTATCTGATTTCGATGAAGATGGACAGTTAATTATTAAAAAGGGTAAGAAAGTATATCACCAAATTAAGATACAAAATTAAAAGTTTACAGTGTAAATTTTAAATTATAAAGGCAAAGGTAGATGAAAGGAAGCTGACGATGGTTCAACTATTGTTTAACAGTTGTTCAACCATCGTTTAACTATTGTTAGAATTGAATGGACGGGAAAGACCTGGTTTGTAATTGATATAGGGTTTTCGTTCCAACTTTCCAACATTCAGCTTTCCACAAATACGAGAAAGGGGTTATCCATTGAGTATACATGCTAATCCAATAAGAGGAACTAGAGATATTCTTCCTCAAGAGATGGAACTTAGAGATCAATTACAAGAAAAGATATTAACAATATACCGCTCTCACGGCTTTGAGAGAATCGAAACGCCTATTTTAGAAAATCTTGATTTATTGATGAACAGCGATGGTGGAGAAAATTTAAAGATGTTATTTACTATTCTAAAAAGAGGTGAAAAATTAGACGTTCATGAAAACTCTACGGTTAAGGACTTATGTGATACAGGTCTTCGCTATGATTTGACTTTACCTCTTAGCCGTTTTTTTGCAAACAATAAAAATTCTCTCCAACTTCCTTTTAAAGCCATTCAGATTGACAATGTGTTTCGAGCAGAAAGACCTCAAAAAGGACGATTTAGATCTTTTAAACAATGTGATATTGATATTATAGGAGAAGAGACACAAGTTGCAGAAATTGAATTAATTCATACGACTGCAAAAGCTTTAGGTGAAATAGGATTTAAAGACTTTGTCGTAAGGATTAATGACCGAAGAATTTTAAGCAGTATTATTGTTTCAGCAGGTTTTAAACCAGAAGAGGTATCTTCTATTAGTATTGTCCTAGACAAACTAGACAAAATAGGACAAGAGGGCGTAGAGAAAGAACTTGTAGAGAAAGGCTATATTGAAAAAGGCGTAAAGGATATAATTCACTCTTTTACAACACTAAATGAGGATAACTTGAATCGTGTTGTAGGGGATGAAACCGTAAAAAATAGCCTATTGGACGTTATAAAGACAGCAAGGGAACTATCTAATGGACAATATAAAATCTTATTTGATCCTACACTAGTTAGAGGAATGGGCTATTATACAGGACAGATTTTTGAAATTACTTATGGACCTTATGGTTTTTCCATAGCCGGAGGGGGTCGATACGATAATATGATCGGCAATATCTCAAAAGAATCCATTCCAGCAGTAGGATTTTCTATAGGTTTTGAACGGATCATAACAATACTCTTAGAAGAACAGCATATTTCCCGGGAAATCAACAAGAAAGTCGCATTCTTATACCAATCTGATGAAAACTTTGTCGAAGTAATGAAAAAAGCAGATGAATTAAGAAAACAAGGGTATAGGGTTACTACGTTAGTAGCAAAAAAGAAGATGAATAAACAGATCAATGGCTTGAAGGACTTAGGTTATAGTTATTTGTTTGTCTATGGGAAAGATGAGGAATTGCGGAAGATAAATCAGTAATTAAGGACCCGATATCTTAATTGAAGATGAATCAAGTAAACAATGACGATTGAGTGGTAAGGTGGTAGCGAAACCCAAAAGCCATCTCTGGTAGCATAGGTTTTACTTAGAACCTCCAACATGGAATTTAGAACGTAAAGCGCAAAGCCGCTTTATTTATTTAGGAGAATAAATTAAAATGAAAAAACTTGAACTAATCGCAACTTGCACTTTTGGCTTAGAAGGTATTTTAAAAGATGAAGTTGTAAAATTAGGATTTGAAGATATCGTGACCAGTAATGGCCGAGTTGAATTTACTGGTGGAGAAGATGCTATAGCTATTGCAAACATATGGCTACGAACTGCTGATAGGGTACTAGTAAAGATTGGGAAGTTTAATGCGACTACTTTTGATGAGCTCTTTGAGAAGACGAAAGCTTGTCAGTGGGAAGCGTGGGTTACAAAGGATGGTCGTTTTCCTGTAGCTAAGGCTACCTCTGTAAAATCAAAGCTATTTAGCAAATCAGATTGTCAAAGCATTGTAAAAAAGGCTATTGTAGAAAGATTAAAACAAAGATATAAGGTCAACTGGTTTGAAGAAACAGGTGAGAACTATCCTGTTTTTGTAAATATCTTAAAGGATGAGGTTACCTTATCTATAGATTCTTCTGGAGTAGGTCTTCACAAGAGAGGCTATAGAGCAAAAGGAAACGAAGCTCCTCTAAAAGAGACTCTTGCAGCTGCAATTGTATTTTTATCTCACTGGAAACCTGAAAGGCAATTATGCGATCCCTTTTGCGGTTCGGGAACTTTGCTCATTGAAGCAGCCCTAATGGGTAAAAACATTGCTCCTGGAATCAATAGAACTTTTGCTAGTGAAAATTGGAATGGCCAAAAAAAACATTACTTACATGTAAGGGAAGCAGCGAAAGCAATGATAACGAGAGAAGAATTTCGATTATTAGGCTCAGATATTGATAAGCATTCCGTCCAGTTAGCTATGGAAAATGCAAAGCTAGCAGGCGTAGACGATGTAATCGCTTTTCAGAAATTAGATGTTTCGGAATTTAGTTCCAGCAAAAGAGCCGGAACAATCATCACCAATCCTCCTTATGGAGAAAGATTATCTACCAAAAAAGAAGTAGAGGATCTCTACCGAACTATGGGGGAAACTTTTGAAAAACTAGATGATTGGTCCTACTTTATTTTGACGGGACATTTGAGTTTTGAAAGATATTTCGGCAGGAGAGCTACAAAGAACAGAAAATTGTATAATGGTAATATATTGACTTATCTGTATCAGTACTATGGCGGTAGAAAATAATTATTTAACCACAGTTCAACAATCGCTCAACAACCATTTAACTATCGTTCAAAAAGCGAGGCACACAACTCACCACTCACCACCTTGAATACTATGGTATAAATAGCATTTAGGAGGTGAGTTTTATATTTAATCGAGTTTACAAGTCGACCCTATCTTTTCTATATGTTTTAAGCGTATCTTTAGTGTCTTTGGGGAGTGTATACGCTTTCGAAGACAATCTTACAGACCATTCTTATAATTCCAGAAGCATAAAGGTTTTGATTGTTATTTTCCTTGCAATTTTTGGGGTATTCTTAGGAAGAGTTTCTACATGTTAACTATAAATGCATTCACTGTATAATAATTTAGATATTAAATCGAACATTGAACAGTACAAATATGCGACTATTTATGTGGTATTTATATTGTTAATCGTTCGTTGTTCTATATTCATTGTTCATTGCGACGTGAGTTGCATATTTGACCCGAGAGGAATACATAAGATGCTGAACCGGATGGCTAAAGATTCAGGCGTTTTCTTACAATCTAAAAAATATTTTTAAATTTTGTGTATAATCCGAATAATTTCCGTTCATACTCCTAACATAAGAAATAAAGGGGCAGATTGTATATGAAAAAGATAATAGCATGTGGGTTTCTCCTACTAATATTAAGCAGTATTTTTGTAGTAAATACATATTCAAAAGAAGCGAATTTAGATCTTTTTATTTTGGAGAGCAAGGTACTAAGTTCGCATGATTTAGCAAAAAAATTAGTTCGTTTTCACGTTATTGCAAATAGCGATGCGGAAGTGGATCAACAAGTGAAGTTAAAAGTGAAGGATGATGTACTAGAGTACATGGTTCCTAAACTAGAAGTATCTACATCGAAAGATGAGACCATAAAGATTATCGACGAAAATAGTGAAGAGATTCAGCATATAGCACAAGAAACTTTGCATACATATAATATGGACAATGAAGTATCTGTAGAATTAGAAACGACTTTTTTTCCTACGAAGTACTACAAAAACTTTTCATTGCCAGCGGGAGATTATCTAGCTCTTAGAGTCATTATCGGAAATGGACAAGGAAAGAATTGGTGGTGCGTGCTATTTCCACCACTTTGTTTAGTAGATGTAAAAACAGAGGTATCAAAAGAAGAGTACAGAAACATACCAGAAGAGGTTGCTTTAGAAGAGGAAGATGATGAGGATGTAGAGAAATATCAAACTGAAGACACAACCGATTCAAAAGAGCCTTTAAATCAAAATAACCTTTGGGAACAAAGGGAGGATAAAGAGGATCACTTAGAGAATGATTCAGAAACCACCATAGATGAGGAAGATTCTCTTGAAAAAGAAAAGCAAATTCAATGTAAATGCGGTAAAGAGAATAACGAAGAAAAGAGACAAGAGGAGAAAGCTTCATCTCCAAAAAGAAGTTTTGAAGTAAGCAGTTCAACTTCAAGTACCCCTAAAATAAGGTGGAAGGCATTGGAACTACTAGGCTTCTACAACTAGTAGCTTCAATGGTTAATATATAGGTAACTAAGTAAAAAGAGCATATCCAAGGGTATGCTCTTTTTGCTTAGTTACCCGCAACCTACGACATACCACCTTAAACGCATCCTTGACATGCCTAAAACAGAAGAATATAATTTTAATAATTACTTAAAAAATTATAGAATATGAGGTTATTAAGATGACACAGGAATTGATAATGGGCAACGAAGCGATTGCTTTGGGGGCTATTCGAGCAGGTGTCGGTATGGTAACAGGATATCCTGGGACACCCTCCTCGGAAATATTAGAGACATTAGCTAAGAAAAATCCAGGAGATATTTACGTGGAATGGTCAGTAAATGAAAAATCAGCCATGGAGGTAGCCGCTGGAGCATCTTATGCTGGTGTGAGAAGTATGGTTACCATGAAACAAGTAGGTTTAAATGTAGCTACAGACCCTATTATGAGTCTTTCTTATATTGGTGTCAAAGGTGGTATGGTAGTAGTTGTAGCAGACGACCCAGGCCCTATATCTTCTCAAACAGAGCAAGATACGAGGCAATTTGGCGTATTTTCAAAAATCCCGGTTTTTGACCCTACTTCAGTACAAGAAGCTTATTATATGATAGAAGATGCATTTGAGTATTCGGAAAAGTATAAGACGCCTGTTATATTTCGTCCTACTACTAGAATTTGTCATTCCAATGAGTCCTTTCAATTAGATGACAAGAGAACGAAGATTAACCCAGAAGGCTTTATAAAGGACTCAAAATGGGTCATTTTCCCCAGATTATCTTATTTAAGTCATAAGAAAATCGAAGAGCGAAATCCAGTACTTGCTAAAGAGTTTTCATCTTATCGCTTTAACGAAGTATCCGGTCAAGGAAAGAAGGGAATTGCCACAAGTGGGGTTAGCTATGCCTACACGAAAGAAGCATTGTCTTCTTTGAAAGGGTCCTGCAAGCTTATTAAAGTTACTACTCCATATCCGTTCCCTGAAAAACAAGCTTTAGAATTTTTAGAGGGATTAGATGAGGCTCTCGTCATTGAAGAGCTTTCGCCTTATATCGAAAAAGAACTTACATATATTTGTGGAAAATATCAATTGCCTGTGAAGATTAAAGGCAAACTTACAAAAGATATGCCATCAGCTGGTGAAAATACCGTATCAGCTGTCACTGAATCAATTGGAGAATTCTTAAATATTTCATATGATAAGCCTAAAGGAGAAAAGCATTCTATAGAGTTACCTGTTCGTCCACCTGTCTTGTGTGCAGGCTGTCCTCATCGAGCTTCCTTCTATGCAGTTAAAGTGGCTATGAAAGGTAAAAAGGCCGTGTTCTCAGGAGATATTGGCTGTTATACTCTAGGAAATGCAGCGCCTCTTAATATGGTAGACACTTGTCTTTGTATGGGAGCAGGTATTACTATGGCACAAGGATTACACCGTGCAGAGCCTGATGCAGTAAATTTTGCCTTTGTAGGCGATTCAACTTTTTTTCATACAGGAATACCAGGTGTAATTAATGCAGTATACAATCAAACGGATATTATCCTTGTGGTTTTAGATAATTCTACTACTGCAATGACTGGAAACCAACCTCATCCTGGCACTGGAAAAACCATGATGGGCAATATTACTGAAAAGATCAGTATCCCTAAAGTCCTTTCTGGTATTGGCGTTCAGTGGATTGAGCGGGTAAATCCTTTTGACCTAACAGCAGCAGAAGAAGCAGTCGAAAAAGCTGTAAATCAAAAGGGTGTAAAGGCGATTATTTTTGAAGCCCCCTGTATTCAAATTTCCAAACCAGAACCTACATATGTAATAGACTCAGAAAAATGTATAAATTGCAAGAAATGTATAAAAGAACTAGGATGTCCGGCTATAATAGTTGAAAAAGAGCAAGTGACTATTGAGTCTTCTCTATGTTATGGATGTTCTATTTGTGCTCAAGTCTGTCCATTTGATGCCATAGGAGGAAAGCAATGAAAAACTGTATACTAATCGGAGTTGGCGGTCAAGGGACGATTCTTGCTTCAAAATTAATATCACAGGCAGCTATTGACAAGGGTTTACAGGTCCTAACAACAGAGACCATAGGAATGGCCCAGCGAGGGGGGAGCGTCACAAGTCATGTAAGAATGGGTGAAGCGGTCTACTCTCCACTAATTCCTCTTGGAGAAGCTGACTTAGTTATAGGGTTTGAACCAGCAGAGGCCATAAGAGCACTTCCTTATTTAAACAAAGGAGGCACTATGATTGTAAGTAATAGAGCAATTATGCCTGTTACTTCAGCCTTAACAAATACGAGCTATGAAGGAGAAGAGATGATCTCTCATTTAAGAAAGTATGTGAGCAACCTTATAGTCATTGATACGGATAAGATTTGTGAAACTTGCAATAGCAGTAAGGTAGTCAATATATCCCTTTTAGGAGCAGCTGGTGCTTCTAATGTATTAGAAATATCCTTAGAGGATTTTGAAAATACAATAAAAAAGGTCTTACCAGAAAGATATGTAGAAATGAATCTAAAAGCCCTTCAATTAGGGGCAGAAACTTTAGAGAATAAATAATTTTGTTGACAAAAATTACTTGTCATATTATTCTTAAGTTATAATAAAAACCGATGAGAGAGAAGAGTAAGCTTTTATTAACATTTCAGAGAGTCGCTAATGGTGGGAGGCGATATGAAGATTTTAGCTGAATGGGCTTTTGAGGGCAACCCGAAAAAAGTAGGCGTTGACGGAACCTAACCGTTATAATAGGGCGTATATGTTAGTATATGGCAGAGTGGATGTAATCAAATTGAGTGGTACCGCGGAAATATTTCGTCTCAAGCGTAATGAAAATTATGCTTGGGATTTTTTTATTTTATCGGAGTTTTTACTATGTATTGATCGTTCTTATCTTTAGCCATGTTTGGTAGTGATAGGTAGTTTGATAGGTGGTCGGGTGGTCAGGTGGTCAGGTGGTCAGGTAGTCAACAAAAACTTAAAAGCGGAACGACGGCTTGAAAATGGTTGCTTTTGACCCAAATTGTAGACCTAGTCATCCAGAGCGAAGCGAAGGATCCCTAGGAACGATCTTCGTGCAACTCACAACTAGAAGAGCCGAAAACGAAAGACAACTCGCTTTTAACCGAGCAATGCTTTTTTCGGCATTCCGCATTCCGCTTTCAGCTAATAAAAAAAGGAGGAAATAACGTGAACAAAATACAATTTCAAGAATTAAAGAATCTACTTGTTCATTTAAGCAGTATTGATGGAGGGTTTTATAAGAAGAAATTTAGTGAAATAGATATTGCCAATATAAAGAGTTTAGAAGACTTTCAGCACCTTCCCTTTACCAACAAGGATGAACTTAGAGAGCTGTATCCCCTTGGCCTTCAGGCAGTGCCTGATAAAGACATTGTCCGCATTCATTCCTCCTCAGGTACAACAGGAGTTCCAATTATCATCCCTTATACGATTAAGGATATAGAGGATTGGGCAGAAATCTTTAAACGTTGTTATGAGACTGCAGGTATTACAAACATGGACCGCATACATATTACACCGGGTTATGGTCTATGGACAGCGGGAATAGGATTTCAAACAGGTGCAGAGCGCTTAGGCGCTATGGTTATTCCTATGGGCCCAGGAAATACAGATAAGCAATTGCAGATGATGATGGATTTAAAAAGCACTGTCTTGTGTGCTACCTCCTCTTATGCCCTTTTACTTGCAGAGGAAATTGACAAGAGAGGAATCAAGGATAAAATCCACTTAAAAAAAGCCTTGATTGGTTCAGAAAGATGGGGCAAAAAAATGCGCCAAAGGATTGCAGACGAATTAGGTGTACAGCTTTACGATATTTATGGCCTTACAGAAATCTACGGACCTGGAATTGCCATGAGCTGTGATTACGAATGTGGAATGCACTATTGGGATGATTATTTTTACTTTGAAATTATCGACCCGACAACAGGCAAGGTCTTACCTGAGGGCGAAGTTGGGGAATTGGTTATTACAACACTTCGAAAGGAAGGGGCCCCCCTCATTCGTTATAGAACGCATGACTTGACCAGGATTTTACCTGGAGAATGTCAGTGTGGTCGATCTTATCCACGTATTGACACCTTAATTGGACGAACGGACGATATGGTAAAGGTAAAGGGCGTCAACATTTATCCTGGACAAATTGATTCTCTTCTTCATGAAGTAGAGGGTGCGAGCAGCGAATACCAGATTATGATTGATCATCTAAATGGAAAGGACATTATGACTCTTTTTGTTGAGACAAAGGCAGATGTAGATAAAGAAGGGTTTGAGAGGACACTTAAATCTCATTTTAAAGCTAGAATAGGAATCAAAATTGTTTCTAAGGCAGTAAACATGGGTGATCTGCCTCGAAGCGAAAAAAAATCTACGCGAATTTTTGACAATAGGTATTAACCATATAGCCTCTAAAGATGTAAATGTAAAACAAATAAGCTCACCTACTGGTGAGCTTAAAATCAATAAGTCATTATATGAATTTTTTAACTAAAACAGTACTGTTTGTATTATAAAATTAGAATAAACTAATAGGGAAATAAATATAAAAAGATTCTCTAAATGAAAAAATATCAAATAGAAATAAAAGGGTAGCCGTGATTTACAAATCTATTTATTTGTTTTACAATGAGACATAAAGAGATATTTATTATTTTGCCAAGCGAGAGGGGGGCATTGAAATGGACGTAGAGTGGCAGGTTGTGAAGTTTATAATTTTCTTTGTAGAATCTGTAATTCTTTTCAAGTATCTAAGTAGCAATTTTACAGCAAAATATCATCATCACTATACCTTGTTATGTGTTTTAATTATTTCCTTTATGGCATTTTTTTTGAGACAATTTGATATTATAGGGATCATTCTTTCTTATGCAATTATACTTGTTTTCATTCATTTTATTTATACGAATACAATTCAAGAAAAAATAGTTGCATTAGGTATTTTTATGCTTTTAAATATGGGTATCGAAAACATCGTTATGTACTTGTTTATGAGTGTATTTAAAATACCTATGGAAGAAATTGTGAAAATTTCTTTCGTGACCATCGCAGCAATTATCGTCTCAAAATTGATATTATTTTTAATTATTACATATCTTGTCCACAGAAAGACAAAAAAATTGCTCCCCTTAACAACCTCAATCAGTAAGTCCGTTAGTGGAAAAATTGTTGTATTTCTTATTCTAGTTAATTTTCTTTTGATTTTTATCATTGATCTTTGCACAACGAATGCATTACAAACGAATATTCAATCCTATTTGCTTCTACTAATCAATGCTTCTATTTGCATACTAGCTGTAGATATTTATGAATTGATTATAAAAGCATCAGAAGGGCAAATAAAATTAAGTATTCTGTTACAACAAAAAGAAGCAGAACAAAAATACAATCAAGAATTAGGAGTAGCAGTAGACAGTATAAGGTCAATTAAACACGATATGTCAAATCATTTGTCTGTTATTAGCGCGTGTATTGACTGTAATGACTATGAAAAAGCAAAACGCTATATTCATAAGATTACAGAGCCTATTGATTCTGTCAACTACCTTCTAAATATTGAACATTCCGTTATAGCCTCGATTTTATACGTTAAGAATATGCTGTCTGAAAAGAAAGGAATTGCCTTTGAGACAGAAATTGATATTTATGATGATATTTTAATAGATGATGTAGATCTTACTATATTATTAGGAAATATTTTAGATAACGCTATCGAAGCTTGTGGAAAAATGGTCAATAGAGAAAAGGAAATAAAATTATATATAGAAAGTGAAAAAGATTATTTCTTTTTAGATTGCACAAATACCATTAATCAAGAAGAGATTCAATATAAAGATAAAGAATTATCAACTACAAAAAAAGATAATTTAAATCACGGCTTTGGTTTAAGAAATATTCAAGGGGTTGTAGATAAATATGAAGGAAGTAAGAATGTCGTCATTACAGAAGCAGATTTTACTATGGAAATTACTTTGAAAAATATAAAGAAAAGTTAATGACTATATTTTGTGATATAATATTCGAATCTGCAGTAAGTAGAGAAAATAAAATAATAACTCGAATTATTTTATTAGATACAATTTGGTTTCGTAGAAGTTGAAATATTTTGCTGTAAACAAAGAAAAAACAAAGGTTTTGGAGGAATAGAATGCAAGAACAATTAAAGGTCGTCCTCTTATCTCATACGCCAGAGCCAGAAAAAATCATTTCGGCGGCGGCAAAGCTATGTTACTCAAGCTCAGGGATTGACCATATATTAAATGATTTGACGGAAGATAAAGTAGATCAATTTTTAACCATGCTTATGGATATGGGACATGCTTCTCCTATAGAACATGTAAACTTTACCTTTGGTATAGAAGGGGTCTCTAGGAGTTTGACTCATCAGTTAGTTAGACATCGGCTAGCTAGCTATAGCCAAAAGTCTCAAAGATACGTAAGAGAAGGTCAATTTAGTTATATTATACCACCTGAAATTGAGAAGAATGGGAAGGCAAAAGAAATCTATATTCGCGCTATGGAAGAACAACAAAAGGCATACGATGAACTAGTAGATGTTTTGCAAAAGGAGCATATAGAAAAAGTAAAAGGACAATATAAGAGTGAAAAAAAAGCCCTTTCTGTAGCAGAAAAGGTGGCCATAGAGGACGCAAGGTATGTATTACCTAATGCATGCGAAACAAAAATAATAGCCACTATGAATGCAAGGGAATTACTTCATTTCTTTAACCACAGATGTTGTAATAGAGCTCAGTGGGAAATTAGAGAATTAGCTACTCAAATGTTCCTATTAGCCAAAAAGGTAGCCCCTATACTATTTAGCAATGCAGGTCCTAGCTGCGTCAATGGTCCTTGCCCAGAGGGCAAAATGACTTGTGGACATATACTGGAAGTTAGAAAAAAATTTGAGAAAATGTAAAAGGATGGATTTCATTTGAATACAAACAAACCCCAAAAGGGAACAAGGCAAATAGAAGGTAAAAATCCAATAGTAGAAGCCCTTAAATCGGATGTAAATATTGAGAAGATTATGGTAGCCAAAGGTAGAAGAGAGACAGGCGCTCAGGAACTCTTTGAGTTGGCAAAGGAAAAGAAAATAAAAATACAGCAGGTAGATCGAAAGAAGCTTGACTTTACAAGCAAAACTGGAAATCACCAAGGCATTATTGCTATCGCTAGCGAATACGAATACGCTGAAATAGAAGAGATACTAGAAAGCGCTAAGCTAAAGGGGGAGTCTCCTTTAATAGTTATACTAGATAAGATAACAGATCCTCATAATTTTGGGGCTATCATTCGTACGGCAAATGCTTGTGGAGTACACGGCATTATCATACCGAAAAATCGATCTGTAGATATTAGCCCTATTGCCATAAAAGCTTCAGCAGGTGCTGTTGAGCATACACTTATTTGTAAGGTGACCAATTTAACTCAAACAATAAAGGAATTAAAAGAAAAAGGGTTTTGGGTTGCAGGAGCAGATATGGAAGGACAAAAATACTACGAAAGTGATTTCAAAGGTTCTATGGCAATTGTCATTGGTAATGAAGGTGAAGGAATTAGCAGGCTGGTAAAGGATGAATGTGACTTTTTAATTTCTATACCGATGTATGGCGAAATTGAATCCCTAAACGCCTCTGTGGCAGCAGGAATACTGCTGAGTGAAGCAGCTAAGCAACGAAATTAGTTCTTTAGTTCTTTCTTTAGTTCTAAGATGTAAGTTTTAGCCTTAGGTTGCGGGCTTCTGACTCTTTTTAATCGCCACAAGTCTCGCCAACCTTGGCAGGGGTAGTAGTACTGAATTTATCTTGTTTTACCAAGATGAATTGAGTACTACTACCGGCTCTAAGTAAAAGCAAATGGTCCCCGAAGGTGACTAAAATACTGAAAACTTAGAACATAAAACGTAGAACTTATGTGGAAGGAATACACAATGATCAAAACATACTTAATTATAGATGGTTACAATATTATTAATCAATGGGCAGATCTAAAGGAAATAGCAAAGAAAAGTTTAGAAGATGCCAGAATGAAGCTCTTAGCAGAAATACAAGGTTATGCAAAGTTAAAAAGTTATTATTTTATAATTGTCTTTGACGCTTACAATATTAATGATAAAATAAAGCAAGAAGTGTTTGAAAATGGTTCTGTAATATTTACTCAAAAAAATCAGACGGCAGATAGCTATATTGAAAAATTAGTTTACGATATGCCTAAAGTTTACGAAATTTACGTAGTCACTTCAGACTTTACACTTCAGAGGATGATTATAGGAAGTGGAGCGACACGTATTACTGCTTTAGAACTAGAGAAAGATGTGAAATTTGCAAAGCGAAGATCCATGAAAAAGACGGAAGAACAGTATAATATGGAAAGGAATAATCTCGAAAAAAGCCTAGACGTGAATACGATGAAGAAGTTAGATAAGATTAGACGAGGACAACTAGAATAGCATTATAGGAGGAGTATGTGTGAACATAAATTTACTTCAATCTGAAAACGATTTATCAAGCTATACAGACGAGGAATTAGCTTCGATGTCAACGGAAGGAGACAGACAAGCAGAGGAATTGTTGTTCGAGAGGTATCGAAATTTTGTTAAAGTAAAGACCAGTTCATATTTTTTAGCAGGAGCAGATAAGGAAGATATTATTCAGGAGGGAATGATAGGACTATTTAAAAGTATTCGGGATTTCAATCCTGAGCGTTGTGCTTCTTTTAAGATTTTTGCTGAGATATGTATACAAAGACAGATTATTTCGGCTGTAAAGGCATCTACAAGGCAAAAGCACAATCCTTTAAATTCATCCATTTCTTTGGACATGCCTATTTATAACGAAAAATCTCACATGTCCTTAATAGATGCTGTTATCAATGAACAAGAAGCTGGTCCAGAGGCCATCATCATAGGACGTGAACAAGCTGGAGATCTTGAAGATAAGATTTATAAGGTCTTAAGTGAGCTTGAACGAACAGTATTATTAAGTTACATCTACGGAAAGAGCTATTGTGAGATTGCAAGGGATTTAGACAAGCAGGTAAAATGCATTGATAATGCATTGCAAAGAGTAAAACGAAAGCTGGAAAATTATTTGAAAGAAAAATTAATCGAAGATATGCATACTTAATTGTTGACAGAAAAAATTAATTTTAGTATCATAATGTACATGTGGTGGGGTTCCCGAGTGGCCAAAGGGAACAGACTGTAAATCTGTCGGCTCAGCCTTCGATGGTTCGAATCCATCTCCCACCACCAGATATCAATTAACAAGGAGAAACTAGATGCAATCAAAAATAATATAGTCTATTCGTATACTATATAGAGACGATATCCGTTTAAACAAGTAGCAGTTATAATTATTTATTAAAAACACGTGCCCATGTAGCTCAGTCGGTAGAGCACCACCGTGGTAAGGTGGGGGTCGTCGGTTCGATTCCGGCCATGGGCTCCAAATATGCGACTTACGTCGCAATGAACAATGAATGCGTAAGGGTGAACGATGAACAGTATTAAGATAAATTCAATTAAAATGTCGCATATTTGTATTGTTCAATGTTCATTATTCGCATATACTGTGCTAATGACACAACAAAGTAATAAGTTATAAGTTGTACGTTCTATGTGGAACTTCCTTCACTCCAGACCATAAATGTTTCTTTGAAGATGCTTTTGTGAACTTAGAACTTAGAACTTAAAACTTAGAACTGATTTAGATTTTTTATATTTAAGGAGGAATAAAAAAATGGGAAAAGCTAAATACGAGAGAAGTAAACCTCACGTAAATGTTGGAACAA